>CAZCXQ010000153.1:0-5133 GCA_964502655.1 uncultured Sphingorhabdus sp. | reverse complement strand
CTGGAACAGGACCCCGACGTGACATCGTTCGATCGGCTCGTCGACTTTGCCATTCATGGCGAAAAAGGCCCGCCCGAATATGCGGTGCGCGCCATTGCGGACCAGTTGGGCATTAATCTGGACCGCGAAGCCAAAACCGCAAGCGGTGGTGAGAAACGGCGCGCTGCGATTTGCCGCGCGCTTGCTAGCGAACCCGATTTGCTGTTGCTCGACGAGCCGACCAACCATTTGGATCTCGCCGCGATTGAATGGCTTGAGGATTGGCTGACGCGGTATCGCGGCGCCTTCATGGTTATCAGCCATGACCGGACATTTTTAACGCGTCTGACGCGGCAGACATTCTGGCTGGACCGTGGCCTGTTGCGCAGGAATGAGATTGGCTTTGGTGGCTATGATGCGTGGACCGAGCGCGTCTATGCCGAAGATGCGCGCAATGCGGACCGGCTGGATGCCAAGCTGAAGATCGAGGCACATTGGCTTGAGCGCGGCGTCACTGCGCGGCGTAAGCGCAATCAGGGGCGGCTCGCGAAGCTTTGGGAAATGCGCGCAGCACGCGCCGCAATGATCGGCCCGCAAGGCACCGCCAAGCTTGCCGCGGCAAGCGACGATAGCAAAACCAAAACCGTTATCAGCGCCGAAGGCATCGGCAAAAGCTTTGGCGACCGCACGATTATCAAGGATTTCACGCTGCGTATCCAGCGCGGGGACCGCATCGGCATTGTCGGCGCGAATGGCACCGGCAAAACCACCTTAATCCGTATGCTGACCGGTGAAACGCAGCCCGACAGCGGCAGCATCACGCTATCGCCAACGCTCACCGGCATCGTCATCGATCAGCAGCGCAAATTGCTGACACCCGAAAAGCGGGTGCGCGATGTGCTCGCCGATGGCAGCGACTGGATTGATGTGCGCGGGGTGCGCAAACATGTTCAGGGATATTTGAAAGAGTTTCTGTTCGACCCGGCATTGATTGAAGCGCGGATCGGCTCGCTATCGGGCGGCGAACAATCGCGCATTTTGCTGGCGCGCGAATTCGCGCGAGAGGCCAATTTGCTGGTGCTGGATGAACCCACAAACGATCTCGACCTTGAAACGCTGGATCTGCTGCAGGAAGTCATTGCCGATTATGACGGCACAGTGCTGATCGTCAGCCATGACCGTGATTTCCTTGACCGAACGGTGACGCTCACCCTTGGCCTCGATGGATCAGGGCATGTCGATATCATTGCGGGTGGTTATGCCGATTGGGAAGCCAAGCGAGACAAGCGCGACAAGCCCGCAGTGAAAAAAGCGGAGAAAGCCCCCCCGCGACCAGAAGTAAGCAGCGACACCGCGCCTGCCAAACGGGTTAAGCTGACCTACAAAGACCAGCGCGATTATGATCTGCTGCCCAGCCGCATTGCCGAAATCGATGTCGAGGTTGCAGCTGCCGAAAAGGAAATAAGCGAACCGACGCTCTACACAAAGAACCCGGCGCGATTTGCCGAGCTGACAGCCAAGACCGAAAAGCTGCGCGCCGAAAAGGACGCGGCGGAGGAGCGTTGGCTCGAATTGGCCATGATGGTTGAGGAAGCCGCCACCTAACCCGGTATCCGGTAAAAGGTCACAAGCCGGTCGAGCGCAATTTTCAACACGAGCTTTCCGGACCGCACCGGCCATGACATCTCACGTTCGGCCGCCGGCATGCTTTCGCCCACGCAGATAACCCGCCACGCAATGTCCGACAGGTCAGGGCCAAGCGCGGACAAGGCATCGTCAAAACGCGCCTTTGCGCTCATCATCCGCTCTGTCCGGTTCAATCCCGTCGGCGCAGAACGTTTTTGGCGGCCGATGGGAATGTTTTCCCACGACATGGTGACATGCGGGCCAAGCGCCGCCGATTCATAATCGCGGCGCAAGGTTTCCCCGGCCAACATCTGCCGGTCTGACAAGTGGCCACGCGCATGCAACCATGACAGCGGCGATTCCGCGAGATTGACGGTTACCGTGCGGCGGGCTTTTGCATCACGCGGCACTGGCCCGCTTTCGCGCAAGCCCCGCTCGGCCAATAGCCGTGGATCGGGCAGGTTACGTTTTGCATGGGACTTTGAAGGCATATCTATTCTCCGCTTAATCAGCGAATCACCCTTGCCATGTGGTAAATATTGTAGGAAAGAAAAAACCTATCTGGTGATGGAGTATTTTATGCAAAGCCGAATTCGTGATGTCCGCAGGGCCAAGGGGATGACGCTTGCCGATGTGGCGGAACGGTGCAAACCCGCAACGACGGCGCAGACCATTGGGCGGCTGGAGACCGGTACGCGGGTGCTGTCGCTGATTTGGATTAACCGCATTGCCGATGCCTTGGGCGTTGAATCGAGCGATTTGGTGGCCCTGCCCGATCAGCAATATTTGCCTGTGGCCGCCATCTTAAGCGAGGACGGCACACATGCGCCGACCAAGGAAGAGCGCATCATGGTGCCGAACGTGGGCGGAACGATGGTCGGCCTGCGTATTGCCGCGGCGACGGGCGAATATCGTCGTGGTGACGAATTATGGCTTGAACAGATTCAGCCTGACGCTTTTGGATCTGCGCTCAATCTGGACGTTTTGGTTCCACGCCCCGGTGGCCGCTTCCTCTTTGGCCGATTGTTGGGGCGCGAGGCAGGCAAGCTGCACCTGCTGCCGCTTGAGGCGGGAGCACGGCAACAGGTCGTCACAGACCCCGCGTGGATTGCGAAAGCCGTACGGCTCGTCCGCAAGCTGTAGCGCGTTTGGTGCGGATATCACGGCGAACGCGCAGGCATTCTCCTGAAAAGAGAATGCCCGCCCGTTAGCCGAATTTCACGGACGTCAGGATTAGGATTCAAAACCTTCGCTGATACGCTCGGCCTTTGAACCGGCTTCATCGGTCGGCACAAAGCTGTGTGAGCCGACCTTGAGCCAGATCAAGATTGGCGCAGCCTGATAAATCGACGAATATGTTCCGACGACAATACCGAACGCCATCGCGGCGCTGAACCCGAAAATAACGTCTGGTCCAAACAGCACCAGAACGATCAACGGCAGCGAGATCGACACGCTGGTCATGACCGTACGCGACAATGTTTCGTTCACCGAGAGGTTCAAGAGCGACGCCATTTCCATCTTGCGGAATTTCATCAGATTTTCGCGAATACGGTCATAGACAACCACGGTATCGTTCAACGAATAACCGATGATCGTCAGCAGGGCCGCGATGATGTTCAGGTCGAACTCCCAACCCGTCAGCGCAAACAGGCCGAAGGTAAGCGTTACGTCGTGGACAAGCGACCAGATGGCGCCCACGCCGAACTGCCATTCAAACCGGAACCAGATGTAAATCGATACGCCGGCCATCGCTGCAAGCAGCGCGAGAATGCCCTTGCTGAACAATTCTTCGGACACCTTACCAGACACTGAGTCCACGCCGTCAATGCGCACGTCGGGGTGACCCGCTTTCAAGGTGTCGGTGATCTTTGTCGCCATGGCATTGGCAAGCTCAGGATTCTTGTCTGCGCCGTCCGGCAATTTCATGCGGATCGAGACCTGATTTTCCGCGCCAAAACGCTGAATGGTCGGATCGCCATAGCCAAGCTTAGCCACGGTCTCACGCAATTCAGTGACCGGTGCGGCCGCGCTTTGCGTAAATGTCGCGCGGATCATCTGGCCGCCGATAAAATCGACGCCAAAGTTCAGGCCCTTTGCGGCCACCAAGCCGACTGACGCGACCATGAGCAACAGGCTGATGCCAAAGGCCCAGCTGCGCCATTTCAGGAAATCGATATTGGTATCGTCAGGAACGATTTTGAGCAGTTTCATGTCTATATCCTCAAATCGTCAGTTCATGGGGACGCGTGCGTTTCACCCAGCGTGAAACCCACATGCGCGTGATGGTAACAGCGGTGAACACCGATGTGACGATCCCGATCATCAGCACCACTGCGAAGCCGCGAATGGGTCCGGAGCCAAAAATGAACAGCAATACCGCCGCAATGACGTTGGTGCTGTTCGCGTCAAAAATGGCGCGGCTGGCTTCTTTATAGCCAAATTCAATCGCCTGCACGACACGGCGGCCACGTTTCAATTCTTCGCGAATACGTTCGTTGATCAGCACGTTTGCGTCAACCGCAGCACCGATGGTCAGAACGAAGCCGGCAATGCCCGGCAGCGTCAGCGTTGCATTGGCAAAAGCCATAACGCCAAGGATCATCGCGACGTTGATGACCAACGCGACGTTGGCATACATGCCGAAGCGACCATAAACGAGGAACATCAGCACCAGAATTGCAGTGGTGCCGATAACCGCAGCCAAAATGCCGCGGCGGATTGAGTCGGCACCCAAATCCGGACCAACCGAGCGTTCCTCAACAATCTTCAGGTCAACCGGCAATGCACCCGACCGCAGCGAGATGGACAGCGCGTTGGCGCTTTCCGTCGTGAAGCTTCCGGAAATCTGGGAGACACCGCCAAAAATGGGTTCACGAATTTGCGGCGCGGAAATAACCTGTCCGTCCAATATGATGGCGAACAGCTTGTTAACATTCTGCTGCGTCATGCGGGCAAATTTCTGTCCGCCTTCGCTATCAAACTGAATGGTGACCGCTGGCTCATTTGTCTGCGGGTCGAATGTCGGGTCGGCCTTAACCAGCTTGTCGCCGGAAATGCCGCCCAACCGGCGCACGGCAATGTACGGCAGACCGGAGGGGTTATCGGGATAGGGCAGAACTTGGCTGCCAACGCGGGCCTTGCCCTGCGCGGTTTGATCGGGATCGGCTTGTTCGTCGACAAGTTTGAACTCAAGCTTGGCCGTCTTACCAATCAATGCCTTCAACGCCTCTGGATCATCCAATCCGGGGACCTGAACAACGATGCGGTTTTCACCCTGACGGATGATCGTCGGTTCAAGCGTACCCAAGGCGTTAATGCGGCGATCGATGACGTCCTTGGCCGTATCCATCGCTTGGTCCAGCGCGGTTTCATTACCCGCCCCAGCCGGCGTCAGGATCATGCGGTTGCCGTCATTCACGCCGATATTCCAGTCGCGGCTGCCGATCGCATTGCTGGTCAGCGGCAGCAAAGCTTCACGCGCGGCGTCGATTTGCGTGGGGCTATTGACCGTGAAGCTCAATTGCC
>CAZCXQ010000152.1:0-5179 GCA_964502655.1 uncultured Sphingorhabdus sp. | reverse complement strand
GGAAGGCATATTGAGCCTGATGCAGATGCCGCGTTCGACCGTCGCCATTCAGATGCTGCATGATGCGGGACTGCCCTACATCGTTGTGCTTACCGACCCCACCACCGGCGGTGTCACCGCGTCTTACGCGATGCTGGGCGATGTCCAGATTGCAGAGCCAGGCGCATTGATTGGCTTTGCCGGACAGCGGGTGATTGAGCAGACAATTCGCGAAAAACTGCCCGAAGGATTCCAGCGCGCCGAATATCTGTTGGAACATGGGATGATCGACATGGTCACCCACCGCCACGACCTGCGCGGCGTATTGTCGCAGCTCGTCGGGTACCTCGCGCCAGAAAAGAAGGCGGCTTGATTGCGATAACCAATCCACATTGTCATTCCCGCGAACGCGGGGATGACAAAGGGATAAAAGATGCCTGACCACGCCATTTCCTCTGACCCTGCTGTTCAGGCGCAATTGGACCGGCTGACCATGTTGTCGCCCGGCAAGGATGTCTTGGGGCTGACGCGCATTGCGGCGTTGCTGGAACGCCTCGGTAATCCGCACCATAATCTTCCGCCGGTGTTCCATGTCTCTGGCACCAACGGCAAAGGTTCGACCTGCGCGTTTTTGCGTGGGGCGATTGAGGCAGCGGGCATGACGACGCATGTCTATTCGAGTCCGCATCTGGTGCGTTTCAATGAACGGATCCGCGTTGCGGGCAAGTTGATTGATGACGTGAGCTTATCCGCGCTGTTGTCTGAGGTTTTGGACCATGCCGAGGGGCTGGAAGCGAGCTTCTTTGAAGTCACCACCGCAGTTGCCTTTTGCGCCTTTGCGCGGACGCCAGCCGATGCGTGCATCGTCGAAGTCGGCCTTGGTGGCCGGTTGGATGCAACCAATGTGCTCACCCAGCCCGTGGCGTGCGCAATTGCATCCTTGGGATTGGATCATGAAGGCTTCTTATTGGCGGCGGAGGACGGTGTTCCCGATATGCCACCGCTTGACCGCATCGCCTTTGAAAAGGCCGGAATTGCAAAGTTGGGATCACCGCTGCTTACGCAAAAATATTCAGCATCCATGGCCAACACCGTTGCCACGCAAGCCACTTTGCACAACGCACCGTTGCACGCGCGCGGCGACAGCTGGGATGCGGCGGTCTATGATGGCCGTCTGCATTACCGCGACGCCACCGGAAAGCTTAACCTGCCACTTCCCCGCATGATAGGTGCACATCAGGCCGACAATGCGGCTTTGGCCATTGCAATGCTGCGCCATCAAACGGCGATCCATATTCCGGAGGCAGCGCTGTCTGCCGCGATGGAATGGACACGCTGGCCGGCGCGGATGCAAACATTGTCCGCAGGGCCGCTGACTGACCGATTGCCGACGGGTTCAACCGTCTGGCTCGACGGCGGCCATAACCCCGATGCCGGAGCGGCGATTGCTAAAACGCTTGAGGACGGCGCGCCCGTTCACGTCATCATCGGGATGTTGATGAACAAGGACGCGCTTGGTTTCCTGACGCCGTTCGCACACAAAATTGAATCGCTATTCGCCGTGCCGATAACGGGCCATGAGCATCATGATCCGCTGGATCTGTGCCGGATAGCCAAAGACCAACTTGGCATCGCAATGGCCACATTGGTGGGCGATGTGGACGCTGCGATGGAACGCATTGCAGACCATCCCCAGCCATCGAACGTATTAATCTGCGGTTCGCTCTATCTCGCCGGTGAAGTGTTACGGCTGAACGACCAAAGTCCAGACTGACTTTAAGGCTGCGTCACCTTCTTAGGCTGCCCCTTCCACGCCAGCAATCCACCCGCCACTAACAGGGCGCCAAATGCCAAAGTAAGGTTCGTTGCGAATTCCAGCGGCTGCGACAGCAATAGCCCGATGAGGCCCGCCACCACGAGCAAGAATCCGAAGATGCGCAATGGCCCGACGGGCTCTTTCAAAGCCGTCTCGTCCACAGCTTCAACCTGATGAATGCTTTGGACGACATAGCCCTTGCGCCACAGCAGCCAGAGCAAGACCATGCCCGGGATCGCAGCCACAACGGTAAAGCCCCAAAAGCCAACCCAACCGACATTTTCCGCAACAATCCCCGCCGGGCCCGCCATGAACGTACGGCCAACGCCTGCAAAGGACGAGAGTAGCGCAAATTGCGTTGCGGTGTAGGCGATGCTCGATAGTCCCGACAAATAGGTCGCAAATACCGTCAGGCCGATACCGCTGGTCAAATTCTCGGTACAGATGGCCGCAACCATCATCCAATAACTGTTGCCCGTTGCCGCCAAGATCATAAACATGACATTGGAGAACATCATCAACAGACCCGAAATCAGCAGCGCGCGGCCCATGCCAAGCCACAGGATGAATGGCGCCCCAAGCGCGGAGCCCACAATCAGTGCGCCAAAGCCCCATAATTTGTTCGCTGAGATGTAATCCAGATCGGAAAAGCCAAGGTCCACGATCATCGGGCTCAGCATCGCCTGCCCCATGGCGTCGCCCACCTTGTAGACCAGCACAAAGCCAAGAATGAGGAATGCGCCATGCCGCGTCAGGAACTCGCGGAACGGGTTCACCACGGCCTCTGTCAGCCACTGCTTTGGCTTCATGCCCTCCACATGGGCAAAGCGGTCAACAAACTTGCCTGGGCCGGCCCACAGCGCGCCAATGATGGCAGGGATGATGCAAAAGGCGGTCAGACCATAAGCGGTTGCCCAGCCAAGCCCCAGCCCTTCCTGAGAGGCAAAATAGATCGTGCCTGCGCCAGCGATCAGATTGCCGGTGCGATAGCCAAACTGATTGGTTGCGGTACCATGGGCGAATTCTTCTTCTTCCAATATCTCGATACGATAAGCGTCGATAACGATGTCCTGTGTCGCAGAAAGGAAGGCGGTTATCAGTGCCCAAATCGCGAAAAGGCCCATCTCGCCCGGCTGCGGGTTGCTGGCGCCGAGTTGCCAGATCGACACAAACAGCAATCCCTGAATGAAGAACAGCCAGCTGCGGCGTTGGCCGAATATTTTAGTAAGCACTGGCAAGTGCAGCTTATCCACCAATGGCGCCCACAGGAATTTGATCGTGTAGGGAATGCCCAATGCCACGGCAAAACCGATGGTCGCGGTGTCGATGCCGACCTTCGCCAGCCAGAATGTCATTGTTGCCACCAGCAACGTCAACGGAAAGCCGCTCGAAATGCCCAGCAGGAACGTAATCATCGGGTTTTTGCGCATATAGGGCCGAAAGGCCGGAACCAGCATTGCGATAACCGGCAATGCGATCAAAATAGCTGCAAAAATGATAAAACGTTGCAAATCAACTGACATACGGACCCCTCCGAGCGTGTTGCGCAGATGACTAACGGCATTTTCCTGAATGGCCAGTGACTTTTGAAGCAACATGCGTCAAAGGCGCTTTATGGTAAAACCTCCTTCAAAAGCCCCTGCCCGTCCAGCCAAGCCTCCGCGCCTGCGTTGGGACAGCAAACCTGTCCGTAAACCCAACCCGAACGCCGCGCCGAGCAAGGGTGCGTTGGAGCGTAAGGATGGCGAAGAACGCATTGCAAAGCTGCTCGCGCGCGCTGGTGTCGCCTCGCGTCGCGAAATCGAACGCATGATTGCCGATGGCCGTGTGACGTTGAATGATGAGAAGGTCGAAACCCCCGCAACATTGCTGAAATCGCTGCGCGGTGTGGCTGTTGATGGCAAGGCGGTTGGCCAACCTGCGCCGACGCAATTGTACATGTTCCATAAACCGGAGGGCTGCCTGACGGCCGAACGCGATTTCAGCGGGCGTAAGACGATTTACGACGTTCTACCCAAAGACCTGCCGCGCCTTATGCCCATTGGGCGGTTGGATTTGAACACAGAAGGTTTGTTGCTGCTCACCAATGACGGCGCGTTCAAACGCCAAATGGAATTGCCATCGACTGGCGTGGAGCGGACATATCGCGCACGCTGCTTTGGTGACGTCAGTCAGGAACAGCTCGAAGAGCTGATCCACGGCATTGAAATTGAAGGCGTCAAATATGGCAAAATCGACGCCAATCTGGAGCGTCGGACAGGCCGCAATGGTTGGGTTGAAATGACGCTGACCGAGGGGAAGAATCGCGAAGTGCGCCGTGTCCTTGAACATCTTGGGCTCGAAGTCAGCCGTCTTATCCGCACGCGTTACGGGCCGTTCGTATTGGGTGAGCTTGCACCGGGCACTGTCGGCGAAGTGCGCCGCGTCGACCTCATCGAATTTCGAAAGACATTGAAATAATGCGGATCATTTCAGGGGAGTGGCGTTCACGTCCGTTGGTGGCGCCAAAGGGTGATACGACAAGGCCGACCGCCGATCGTACCCGTGAGACATTGTTTTCCATGCTCACCAGTCGGCTGGGTTCATTCGAAGATTTGCGGGTGCTCGACCTGTTTGCAGGTTCAGGGGCGCTTGGCCTTGAAGCTTTGTCGCGCGGCGCCGCGCATTGCACCTTTGTCGAGCAGGACCATTTAGCACTCGACGCGCTTGAAAAGAATATCGCAAAGCTCGGCGGCAAGGACCGATGCGATGTCCGCAAATCCTCCGTACTGTCGATGGGCAGCGCCCTGAAGCCTGCGGACATCGTCCTGATGGACCCACCCTATCTCAGCGGCGCTGGGTCTGTCGCGCTCGACAAGCTTGGCCGTTTTGGATGGTTTGCACCATCTGCATGGATCAGCGTTGAGACCAGCATTAAAGAGGAAGTCGAGGTCAAGGGCTTCACCGTCGATACTGTGCGCAACGTCGGCAAGGCACGGATCACATTGCTACGTCCGGATCATGATCAGGCATGAACGCCGCGCCAAGCCGGCGGCGGCGTGTTGATTGCCGCCGGCCTTGTGATCCTGGACGAGCGGCTATTTCGCCGAGCGTAGCATCCAAAGCCCGGCAAGGCTGAACAGCGCAATAGCAGCCAGATAATAGCCGACATATTCGAGGCCTGATTCCGATAGTTTCAAAGCGATGTTAGGGGCCAACGCGCCACCCAATATCCCCGCTGCGTTGAAGCAGATCGATGCGCCCGTATAGCGCACCCGCGCAGCGAACAGCCCCGGCAGCCACGCGCCAAGTGGTCCGTAAACCAGCCCCATCACAAAGAGCAGCAGCGAAAGATACATGCCGGTGAGCAACAGGTCACCGCTGCCCAGCCATGGCCCGGTTGTG
>CAZCXQ010000151.1:0-5272 GCA_964502655.1 uncultured Sphingorhabdus sp. | reverse complement strand
GCCATCGCTTCATGTCGGAAATCTGGTGTCCATCATGTTGCTGCGCCGATTGCAGCAGGCCGGACATAAGCCCGTCGTGGTCATGGGCGGCGGCACGACGCGTATTGGTGATCCGACGGGCAAAGACGAAGTCCGCAAGATGCTGACCGATGAAACCATCGAAGCCAACATATCGTCGATACGCACGGCGTTTGAGCAGTTTTTAACCTTTGGCGATGGCCCGACCGATGCCGTTATGGTCAACAACCATGACTGGCTGGGCCAGCTTGGATATATCGAGCTTCTGCAAGAGGTTGGCACCCATTTTACCGTCAACCGGATGCTGACATTTGATTCGGTCAAGCTGCGGCTTGAGCGCGAACAGCCCATGACCTTCCTCGAATTCAACTATATGATCTTGCAAGGATATGACTTCCGTCATCTCAGCAAGACGATGGGCGTCCGTTTGCAAATGGGCGGATCGGACCAATGGGGCAATATCATCAACGGCATGGAATTGGCGCGCCGGATGGACGGTGCAGAGGTGTTTGGCCTTACAACGCCGCTGATCACCAAAGCCGATGGATCGAAAATGGGCAAGTCCGTCTCTGGCGCGGTCTGGCTCAATCGCGAACAGCTGCCTGATTATGATTATTGGCAGTTCTGGCGCAATACGGACGACCGCGATGTCGGCAAGTTCCTGCGCCTTTTCACTGATTTGCCGCTCGACGAAATCGAACGCTTGGAATCGTTGGAAGGTTCCGAAATCAACATCGCCAAGATTGCACTGGCGAACGCGGCGACCGAATTGTGCCGTGGTGCCGAGGCAGCAACGCTCGCGGCTGAAACCGCACGTAAAACCTTTGAAGAAGGAACGTCAGGCGGCGATTTGCCAACGATTGACGTCAGTACAGAGATTTCGGTGATTGACGCGTTGGTGGCGCTAAATTTCGTGGCATCCAAAAAAGAAGCGCGCAGAATGATTCAAGGCGGCGGCGCACGGGTCGCTGATGCTGCTATTACGGACGAAAATGCGATGATTTCAGCGCAATCAGAGCCTGTGAAAATTTCCGCAGGTAAGAAAAAGCACGGCCTCGTTCGCTTCGGATAAATGCGTCGGTAAATTTACGGAGCGTGACTTTACCAAATCTTTGGAACTTGGCGGTACGGTGATTGTCCAACATCAATTACCGCACGAGGCCGAAAACATGGCACATGCCCTTACGAACTCTGATCTGGATCTCCGCATCGCGGCCCGCCACCGCGCAAACCACACCGTCATAGCCGAGAGTAAATTGCGCGGGGACACGCAAATTCACATCATTAATGTCTCGGCACATGGCTTCATGATTGACGATAACCCCGGCTTCGAACGTGGCGAACGCGTCGAACTTCGCTTGCCGGTCATTGGTAGAATCGAGGCACTGGTTATCTGGACGTCGGACAACCGCGCCGGATTTCAGTTTGAACGCGTGTTAGGCTTGCCCAATTTTCTTGGGCTGCTGGAAATCATCTCGCCGAAGCTGCGCTAACCCCCACGTAGCGTCGCCACCCCGGCATCCCGTTCAAACAGATAGAGAGCCACACGGGCAGCCTGCCCCCGCGGGCCATCAAGTCCGCCGTCGCGTTCCAGCAGAAGGCGCGCATCGTCGGCCGCAACGCCGATAAGCTCGCGCACCTGCTCTGGCGTGGCAACGCGAAACGGGCTGTCGCCCGACTGACGCGTTCCCAGCATTTCGCCGGCACCGCGCAGCTTAAGATCTTCCTCGGCGATACGAAATCCGTCATTGGTTTCACGCATAAGCGCAAGGCGCGCGCGCGCTGTCTCACCGATTTGCGTCGTACGGACCAGAATACAGACCGATTTCTCTGACCCGCGACCAACGCGCCCGCGCAGCTGATGCAATTGCGCAAGGCCAAAACGATCCGCCGCCTCGATAACCATCAGGCTGGCATTGGGGACATCAACGCCGACTTCGATGACCGTTGTCGCCACCAACAACCGTGTCTCACCCGCAACGAAGCGTTCCATTACCGCGTCTTTTTCCGCACCCCGCATACGCCCGTGCACCAACGCAACCTGCGGTCCAAAACGTAAGCGGAGCATTTCTGCGCGCTGTTCGGCGGCGGCAAGATCACTCTTGTCGCTTTCTTCGACCAACGGGCACACCCAAAACGCCTGTTTCCCGGCAGCGAGATGGCGCGCAACGCCGTCAATCAATTCAGCCAGCCTGTCCTGCGACATGACACGTGTTTCCACAGGCGTACGACCGGGCGGAAGTTCATCAAGGATCGAACTGTCCATTTCGCCATAAGCCGCAAGCGCGAGGCTGCGCGGGATAGGCGTTGCCGTCATGACCAGCAGATGCGGAACGCCCCTGCCCTTGCGCGACAGCATGAGCCGCTGGGAGACGCCGAAACGATGCTGCTCGTCGATAACCGCCACGGCGAGCGACTTATAGTTCACAGCCTCTTGAAAAATAGCATGTGTGCCGACGAGGATGTGGATCGAACCGTCCGCCAGCCCCATCAACGTTGCTTCGCGCAAGCTGCCCTTTTCGCGGCCCGTTAGGATGGCAATATTCACGGGCATCCCCGCCAACAGCTTTTGCAGGCCTGCATAATGCTGGCGCGCAAGAATTTCGGTTGGCGCCAACATTGCCGCCTGCATCCCCGACTCCACCGCACGCAGCAATGCCATGAGCGCAACCATCGTCTTACCCGCGCCGACATCACCCTGAAGCAAACGCAACATGGGCCGTGATTGCGCCAAGTCGCCCTCAATTTCGCCAATGGCGCGCTGCTGCGCACCCGTGAGCGCAAATGGCAGCTTCAAGAGCGAGATTAACGAGCCATCACCCGCCACGGGCACAGCGGTACGTTTGTCCATCGCCGCGCGGATAAGCCGCATGGCGAGCTGATTGCTGAACAGTTCATCATAGGCCAACCTGTCACGCACCGACTGGTCGTCCCTGCGATGCACGCTTCCCATCGCTGCTGCCCAGCTGGGCCAGTTCCGCCCAGCGACCAAGCTTGGCTCAATCCATTCGGGCAGGTCCGGCACATCTTGCAACGCGGCCCCTGCAAGTTGCCCCATGCGTTTGTTGGTCAGTCCATCCGATAGCGGATAAATCGGCTCCGCAAGGCCAGGTGATGTATCGCTGTCGACGGAAACGACATGATCAGGGTGCACCATTTGCAGTTCGTCGCCATAGCGTTCGAGCTTGCCCGAAATGATGCGTTTCTCACCAACCGGCAGTTGCTTGCGCGCCCAACCACCATTTCGGCCGAAAAAAGTGAGCGTTAGATAGTTTCCGGCGACATCCGCAACGAATATCCGCAACGGCGCGCGCGCGTTGTTGCTGTTGCGGTGGTCCATGACTGTAACCGTGACAATGATGTTGCTGCCGACATCGGCGACATCCAGCACGGAAACCGCTTTGCGATAGGTCCAGTTGGCCGGAAAATGATATAGCACATCCTTCACCCGCTCGAGCCCTAGTCGCTCGAGAGGCTTTGCTAGACCGGGCCCGACGCCCTTCATGGCGCGAACTTCTGCAAATAACGGATTGAGTATATCGGGACGCATGACTAGGGCCGCTTATAACCCGATAATCATTTCACGCCACCAGCATAAAGGATGCGTTACATGGACGCTGACCCATATCGTCGCAAATTGCATTATCGTGCACATCACCGCGGCACGCGCGAAGCGGACGCCATGGTCGGCGGCTTTTTCGACCAATGCTCCGCCAACTGGGGCGAAACCGAATATGAATGGTTCGAACGTTTGATCGAAGAGGAAGATGTCGACATCATGGCGTGGGCTCTCGGCACTGCGCCGCCCGATCCTGCCTTTGCAGGGCCATTGATGGACCAACTGATGCAGCTGAATTTCATCACGCTGCCTGAAGGGCTTAGCACCCAAACATCATGATTGATTTGCAGCGGATCACAACGAGTCGCAACGCGCTGACGCTCGCGTCGGTGCCGCAGGGTTTTGCGCCGCTTCTGCTTGCCGACCTGACGCGCACGGCCAAAGCCCGCACGCTGTACATAGCGCCTGATGAGGCCGCGATGCGCGCAATCGCAGACGCCGTGCCGTTTTTTGCGCCTGAACTTGAAATATTGATTCTGCCGGGATGGGATTGCCTGCCCTATGATCGCGCATCGCCCTCGGTTGCGGTCACGTCGCAGCGCATGTCGACATTGCAAGCGCTTCAGCAGCCTGCAAAAAAGAAGCAGCTGGTGGTCACTACCATCGGTGCAGTCATCCAAAAATATGTCACGCCCTTCCGCATTCGCCAGACGGGCGAACGCTTGGCCGCTGGCCGCGAAATCAGCCGCGAACGACTTGCCTCATTGCTGCAGTCGAACGGCTATTTCCGCGTAGATACCGTGGCCGACGCAGGCGAATTTGCGATCCGTGGGAGCATCGTCGACCTGTTTCCCGCCGGAAGCGAAGTCGGCCTTCGCCTCGATTTCTTCGGCGACGAAATCGAAAGCATCCGCCGTTTCAACCCGTCTGATCAGCGCAGCATCGACCAAGTAGAACATTTCGATATCTTGCCCGCGGTTGAAGCCCTTATGGACGAAGACGCGATTAAGCGTTTCCGTGTTGGCTACCGCGAACGCTTTGGCGTGACCGCAACGGGCGACCCGCTCTATCAGGCTGTCTCGGAAGGCCGCAGGCTTTCGGGCATGGACCATTGGTTGCCATTGTTTGAAGAGCGCATGGCAACGATCTTTGACCATGTCGGGGCCGACGCGCTTGTCATTCGTGACAGTGGCACGATTGCCGCGGGCCAATCGCGGCTAGACTCCATTACCGATTATCACGAAAACCGCGTGAAGGCGCAGGCCGCTGAACCCGGCAACTATCGCCCCTTGCCGCCCGAGATGCTCTATTTAAGCGGCGGCGAACTCGACCAACTGTTCGACGACAATGCCGCGCACCTGATCACGCCATTCGCGCAGCCCGACTCCGCGAGCGTCATTGATTTCGGCATCACCGCAGCGCGCGATTTCGCGCCGGAACGCACGCAGAAAGCCAATGTCTACGAAGCCGTCGCCGCGCATCTGAAATCGCTGCACAGTAAGAAAACGAAAACCATCATCGCGAGCTATTCCGTTGGCGCACGCGAACGGTTGAAGGGTTTGCTGGCCGATCATGGCGCGCCGTCGATCGTCGATGCGGACGGTTGGCAGCAGGCATTGGGCGTGGCCGCCGGGCGGACGGCGATGGTTGTGTTGCCATTGGACCACGGCTTTTCAACGCCGGACATAGCCGTAT
>CAZCXQ010000150.1:0-5312 GCA_964502655.1 uncultured Sphingorhabdus sp. | reverse complement strand
TACAATCCCGGCGCGACAAACCGCCACAGCTGCGTTGCAAATACGGGGAAAGAGAAGAAGCTGGCGGCGAAAAACGCGACCTTTATCTCGACGAAAAATGCCTCGAATATCGCGGTGTAGATAAGCGTCTTTTGACCGGACTCGAGCAATGGCTGCACCAAAAATCCGAATATCGGCCGTGCAAAATACAGGCTGACGCCAAAGGCAATGGCGAGCGCCAGAAAGCTCCAGAGCAAACGGGTGCGCAGCTCAATCAAATGATCGAGCAACGGCATTTTGCTGTCATCAATTTCGTTCATGCTTTGGGTGCCGCTTCTGCAGGGGGCGTATCCATCGGCAATTCGGGCTGACCACCGGTTGCGCCAACAGGCGCAGCATCATCGCCAAGAACATCAGCGCGCGGATCGGCGGGGTGTTCACGCATGATGCGTTCGTTTTCCGCTTTCCACTTTTTCTCTAATTCTTCGAGTTCGGACTGACGCACCATTTCATCAAAGCCGGAACGGAAATGCGCCGCAACACCGCGGGCCTTGCCCACCCATTTGCCAACGACGCGCAACGCCTTTGGCAAATCCTTTGGGCCAATGACCAGCAACGCCACAAGGACGACAAGCAACAGTTCGGAAGACGCGACGTCAAACATTCAATTGGCCAATCCGGTGGACGGACATGGCACCACCCTGAACGAACGGCGACATGTCATCACGATTGTTACTGCCCCAAAATTATTGGGTTTTATCGGTCTGCTTTTCGGCATCGATAACGGTCGTGGCGCCGATTTGTGGCGGAGCCTTTGGCGCATCGTCGTCTTCGCTCATGCCTTTTTTGAAGCTTTTAATGCCCTTGGCAACGTCGCCCATCATGTCGGAGAAACGCCCTTTGCCAAACAGGAGCAAAACCAGAATGCCCACAATCAGCCAATGCCAAATACTAAAACCGCCCATTTCAAACTCCTACCGGGATATGTCCCGAAAATTGCGACCGTGGTCGCGCAGCTATCCCACCCTATCTAGGCGTTGTTTTCGTCAATTTCCAGTTCGCTGTCACTTTCTTCGCCCGCAAAATGCATATCGCCCATTGCGGTGTCGATCGGATCGAGCAGGCCAGCGGCTTTCAAATCGTCAATTCCCGGTAAATCCTTGCGACTGGTGAGGCCGAAATGCGCCAGAAATCCGGCGGTTGTGGCGTAAATCAATGGGCGGCCGGGCACATCGCGCCGACCCGCTGGCCGGACCCAGCCCGCCTCCATCAACACATCCAGCGTGCCCTTCGAAATCTGCACGCCGCGAATGGCCTCAATCTCCGCGCGGCTCACAGGTTCGTGATAGGCAATGATCGCCAGCGTTTCGACAGCGGCTCGGCTGAGCTTGCGGCTTTCTTCGCGTTCGCGGCGCAAAACATAGGCCAGATCGGCCGCGGTCTGAAAATGCCACGATTTGCCACGCCGGACCAATTCGATCCCACGTCCGGCATAATGCGCCTCCAGCTGCGCCAGCGCATCGGCGATATCGACGTCGTCGCCAACATAGCCGCGAATCTGTTCAACGGTCATGGGCTGGTCACTGGCGAATAAGGTCGCCTCGACCGCGCGAACATGTGGGTCGCTTACTATCGTCATGCTTTCACCCTTAACAACAATGGCGCAAATGTCGCCTCTTGCTGCAAATCAACAGCGCCGCGTTTGGCAAGCTCCAGCGCCGCCACGAAACTGGAGGCGAGCGCGGATTTGCGCAGCGCAGGTTCGGCATGGACGGGCAGAAACGCCTCAATCGACGTCCAATCGACCGCGCGGCCAATCATCGCCGACACGCGCTCCAACGCTTCTTCCAGTGTCATGACTTGCCGTTTTTTCACGACATGCATTACTGGCTGCGTGCGCGCCTTTACCTGACCATATGCGGTGATGAGTTCGAAATAGTCGCATTCCCAGGCCCGCGCCTTGACGACGCGCAAGCCTTCGGGATTGCCGCGCAGAAAGATATCGCGCCCCAGCCGGTCCCGCGCCATCAACCGCGCGCCACTTTCGCGCATCGCGTTCAACCGTTCCAGCCGCAGCTGCAGGCGCAGCGCAAGCTCCTCCGGCGATGGATCAATCGTCGGGTCCTTGGGCAGCAGCAATGCGGATTTAAGATAGGCAAGCCACGCCGCCATCACCAGATAATCCGCCGCAAGCTCCAGCTTCAGAGCGCGGGCTTCATCAATGAAGACCAGATATTGTTCGACCAAGGCGAGGATCGATAGCTGGCGCAAATCGACCTTTTGATTGCGCGCCAGTGCCAGCAACAGGTCAAGCGGTCCTTCCCATCCGTCGATATCGATGGTCAGGACATTGGGTTCGGGAACGCTCTCGGTGCGGAGCGCCTCTTGCTCTTCATCAAAGAGCAATTGCCCGGTCATGCCGCGCCCGTTGCTCCGCCGGTCAGCTTCGCACTTGTGTCCGCACGCGCGAGCAGTTGATCCCGCTTGTCGAGCAAAAAGGCAAGTCGGTCGGCATCAAATGCGGGGACGGGCAAGGCCATCGCGCGGTCAAGTCGTGCCCGCGCTGCTTGGGTGATGTCGGGCAACATGTCCGCAATCGCCCGCATTTCGTCCAACCGGCCCCAGCAGTTGAGCGCGATGTCGCATCCCGCCTCAACACAAAGCAGCGCGCGTGTCGCAACGTCCCCCTGCAGCGCGTTCATATCGAGATCATCGCTCATCAACAGACCATCAAAGCCGATATTTGCACGGATGATATCATTCAGCACATAAGGCGACATGGTTGCCGTGTGCTGATCGTCCCACACATCATAAACCACATGCCCGGTCATGCCCATCGCGGCGGTGTTTAGCGTGCGAAATGGCGCAAGGTCTTGTTCGAGCTCCGCCGCGCTTGCGGTGACATGCGGCAAGTCATGATGGGTGTCGACGCTGGCGCGGCCCTGCCCCGGCATATGTTTGACAACGCCAATCACGCCGCCTTTGGCAAGGCCGTCGAGGATCGCGCGGCCAAGCGCGGCAACGCGCATCGGGTCGCTACCCAGCGCACGGTCACCGATGGCCGAATGCGTTTCGGGCACGCGGACATCCAGCACGGGCAAGCAATCGACGTTAATGCCCACTTCGTTCAGCGACAGCGCGATGGCTTCGGCATTGCAACGCGCAGCCTCAATCGCGGTCATGGGTGCCACATCGTACAGCGCGTCAAACGCCCCGCCAGCGGGAAAGTCAGGCCAGACGGGCGGACGCATACGCGCGACGCGGCCGCCTTCCTGATCAATCAGGACAGGCACATCATCGCGGCCATGCAAGCTACGCAAGCTGTCGGTCAGCGCGCGCACCTGTGCGCGGTCCTCAATATTACGTTTGAACAGGATGTACCCCGCCGGTTCGACATCGCGAAACAGGCGTTTTTCATCATCAGTCAGGGTCAGGCCCGAAAGGCCAAATATCACGGGCTTCATGGCGCGCAAGCTAGGGCCGCCGTGCCCCCAAGGCAAGCATGGAGCAGCGGCGCTTTGGCCCAAAGCTGTGTATAATTAAGCGATCGCGCCGAGGAAATCGCGCTTGCCCAAGGGCACGCCCTTCATCCGCAGCAGCGCATAGGCCATGCTGAGGTGGAAGAAGAAATTGGGAATGGCAAAGCCGTGGACATAAACGCTGCCCGTGAAGGGTATGTCACCGCTTGGCGTGGTGAGCACGACTTTCGCGTCTTCGCGGCCTTCAAAACCATCGGGCGATGCAGCTTCCAGAAACGCAATCGCCTTGGCCACGCGGCCTTGAACGTCGGCATAGCTGACTTCATCATCCGCCCATGGCTGATTTTCCACTTGGCCGACACGGACAGCGACGAACTTTGCCGTATCGGTCACCATCTGCACCTGCCGCGTGAGCGGTGCCATGTCATCGATCAGGCGCGCATCGAGCAAGTCGGAGAGCTCAATGCCCTGCTCCGTCGCAAAAGCGCTGCCCTTTTCTAGCAAGTTCGACAGGTTTTTCAGACCACGGATGAACGTGGGAATGGCGGCGTCATATAATGCAGGCATGGTCTTCTCCTTGAAATGTACAGGCGGCATAAGTTGCAAATGGAAACTTTACAACAGTGGCGCAGGCAAAGAAAAAGCCGTGGCAACATCTGCTACCACGGCCTTCCTCCCCCCGGAAAAATATTGATTAGCGCACGATCAGGCAGTTTTCGCCCGCCACCTTCAGCTTTGCGCATAATTGCTGCGCTTCGGATGAATTTGCGGTCACGGCCTGCAGCCGGAAAACCTTGCGGCCACCTTCGACATTGGCTTCCGCGATTTTGCGGTTCGTACCCGCCAAAAAGCCAAAGCGCTTGTTCAGCGCAGCCCAAGCCGCGTCGGCCTTAGCAGAATCGCCGAACGCGCCGAGTTGCACCATGACTGCACCCGCAGATGGTGCCGCAGAAGGTGCGGCTGGCACCGCCGCTGGAGCAGGTGCCATGGCGGCGGGGGGTGCGATCGTCGGGGTTTTCGCGGCGGGAACCAATGTCGCGCCGGTTTTGGTGCCTTCGCTCGCGGCAAAAGCCGAATCGCCCTCACCTTCAAATCTTTTGCCACCGGCGTCCTGAGGCTTGACCTTATAGGCGCCTGCGGGTGCGGCAATCAGTTCGCCATTGCCATTCGCGCCGCCCGTCTCGTTACGCTGCACCCAATAGACCGCGCCAACAATCGCTGCGAGCAAGGCCACGCCGGCAAGCACCATGACTGCCAACTTTAGCGGGGATGCACGATCATCATATTCGTAACCGTCCGCGGTTTCCAACCAAGGCAGACGATTGGGATCGTCCAGATTCAGCCCATGTTCGTTGGTGTTGTTCATCCCGGTTCCCCAATTGCTACATATTGTAAGCGGCCTCAACGCCCATGAGCCGCAAACCATTACGCAGAACTTGCCCGATATTGGTCGCCATGAAAAGCCTTGCGCCGGTCAACGCCGGGTCCTGTGCCAATATGAAGCGCTTGTCCGGTTGATCATTACCAAGGTTCCAATAGGCATGGAACGCAGCCGCCAGATCATTGAGGTAAAAGGCAATACGGTGCGGCTCACCCGATTTGGCGGACGCTTCGACAATGCGCGGGAAGTTTGCAGCTTCGCGAATAAGGCCGATTTCGGCGTCGCCGAGCAACGCCAGTTCGGATCCGTCGACGCCCAAGCCTTCGGCCTCTGCCTTGCGCAAGGTCGAGGCGATACGCGCATGGGCATATTGCACATAGAATACCGGATTGTCCTTTGACGCTTCGACCACCTTGGCAAAGTCAAAGTCCATCTGCGCATCGGATTTGCGCGTCAGCATTGTGAAGCGGACG
>CAZCXQ010000149.1:0-5333 GCA_964502655.1 uncultured Sphingorhabdus sp. | reverse complement strand
GATTGGGCCGCGTTAGCCGGCGTCGCACTGAACTTTCCAAGCCAATATCACCCCGCCAAGAGCGTCAATGCAATGCGGATGGCCTGCGGCCTTGCCGATGATCCAGCCGCACTGCACGCGTTTACGAAAGCGGCGTTCGAAAGCTATTTTGGCGCGCAGGAAAATCTTGATGATCCCGATGTGCTGGTTGCGGTGGCCAATAGTGTCGATTTGGATGGTGATGCCTTGCGTACGCGTGCGCAATCAGACGACGTCAAGGCGCTGCTGCGCGCGAATACGGATGAAGTCATTGCGCGCGGTGGCTATGGCTCGCCTACGATTTTTGTCGACAAAACATATATGTATTTTGGTAATGACCAACTGCCTTTGGTGGAATTTGCATTGAATAGGAGCGCCGCATGAACGACCGCGGTAGCATAACCGTTGAAAACCACGTGGCCGATGTGCGGCTCACCCGCGCCGACAAAATGAACGCGCTCGATCCGGCTATGTTTCAGGGGATCATATCTGCCGGAGAAGAGCTTGCCGCGATGAAAGGCGTGCGCGCCGTGGTGCTGTCGGGTGAAGGACGCAGCTTTTGTGCAGGGCTTGATATGGCCAGCATGGCAAGCGGCGGTGCAAGCGCGAATAGCGGCATGGGCGGCCTCACAGAGCGGACGCACGGCAATGCCAACACATTTCAGCAAGTCGCGATGCTTTGGCGCAAGCTGCCTATGCCCGTCATTGCCGCAGTCCACGGGGTGTGCTTTGGCGGCGGCCTGCAAATTGCCAGCGGTGCCGACATCCGCGTGATCGCGCCTGATGCCCGGCTTGCCGTGATGGAAATGAAATGGGGGCTCATCCCTGACATGGGCGGCTATGCCTTATGGCGCGGCATGGTGCGTGAAGATATGCTGCGCGAGTTGACCTACACCAACCGCGAGTTTTCAGGGGCTGAGGCTTTGGGCTTGGGCTTTGCGACGTTCGTGGATGAAAACCCCCACGCTCGCGCCATGGCCATTGCTCGTGAAATCGCGGACCGGAACCCCGACGCCATGCGCGAGGCCAAGGCGCTGTTCAACGAATATGCCGACATGGACGAAGACGCGATCTTGATGGCCGAAAGCGTCCGTCAAGCGCGCGTGATCCGAACGCCCAACCAGATCGAAGCGGTCATGGCGGGAATGCAGAAGCGTGCAGCTACGTTTGTTGATTAAATAGAGGGCTGTGTGAAGGGAAAATTAGATGCTGTCGATTGCCGGACTTTTAATCTTCGCTGCCATTTTAATCAGGTTTTTTCCGAAAACGCCCAGTGGCGCGTTCATGCACAGATGCTTTGTCGAGTTTCCCGCCAAGGTAATTGAAAAGACCGAACGCAAACACATTATCTTCCTGATTTTCGGCCTCCTGATGATCCAGGGTTTTGCGTCAGTGGTTTCCATTGACTTGGCAATTCTGGCCGCTCTGGATACGTCACTGTATATTGACGTCATGATTTCGGTGGGCGTAACGGCTACTGCTGTCAGGGCCAAATCAGCATGGGTCTATGTAAAGATCAAAATGCAAAACATGCTGCCGTATCGCATGAAGGCTTCGGCGAGATCAGTGAAAGCAAAGCCGCGTTTACCCACTTCTGGCTTATCTTCGTCCAATGATGATGAACGACGTGGTCCGCTTCCGTTAGCAGCATGATTTCACGCCTGCGTTAGCCCAGCTTAACGCGTAGTCTTTCAAACTCTTCTCGAAGGTCATCAGGAATAGGCGCTGACCCGTCGGCATTGGTTAGCACGATGGTCGTGATACAGGTGGCCTTGCATTCGCCGCTTTGAAAGGCTGCGGATGCGATATCCCAGCTGCTGTTGCCAATCCGCGCGATGCCGCTGGCGATGTCGACATGCTCGGGGAAATGCGCTTCGGCAATATAGTCCAGATTGACGCTGGCGATCAGCCATCTTTGGCCCGGCGCACGGCGCTGGACCTCAATGGCGTGGTTAAACATGCCACGCCCATGTTCAAACAGCCCCGCCATGGACACATTGTTGATGTGGCCAAGAACATCCATGTCCGCGAACCGTGTTTCGGTGCGATGGCTGAACGGATAGCTGGCCGGGTTAAGCTGCCAAGCCTGGGGTTTGGGCATGAGATGGTTCCATATTCTACGCTCGTCATGCTGAACTTGCTTCAGCATCTTACTTCCCAACGCGGGGCCATTAAGACCCTGAAACACGTTCAGGGTGACGAGTCTGGCTTATTAGCTGGGTCTTAAAGACCCCGGCCGATTAGTTCTTTCATGATCTCGTTGGTGCCGCCGAAAATGCGTGTCACGCGTGCGGCGCGCCACATGCGGGCGATGGGATATTCATTCATATATCCAGCGCCGCCATGCAGTTGCAGGCAGGCATCGACAACTTCCCACTGCAGGTCAGTGTGCCACAGCTTTGCAGCAGCGCCTTCCTCGGCGGTCAGCTCTTTTTTGTAATGGCGGTTCAAAGCCCAATCGAGATGCGCCCAGCCAATTTGCAGCTTTGCCTTGATATCGGCCAGCACAAAACGGGTATTTTGGAAATCCAGCAATGGCTTGCCGAACACGATACGCTCACGGCAGAACGCGACGGTCTCATCAAAAGCCTTCTGCGTGCTGGCCATTGACGATACGGCAATCGAAAGACGCTCCTGCGGCAATTCGCTCATCAGATAGATGAAGCCCTTGCCTTCTTCGCCCAAACAGTTGGTCATCGGCACGCGGACATCTTCGAAAAACAGTTCCGAAGTGTCGGCCTCATCCATGC
Source organism: uncultured Sphingorhabdus sp. (assembly GCA_964502655.1). Taxonomy (GTDB): domain Bacteria; phylum Pseudomonadota; class Alphaproteobacteria; order Sphingomonadales; family Sphingomonadaceae; genus Sphingorhabdus_B. The sequence continues at coordinate 2,565 of CAZCXQ010000149.1, read as the reverse complement.
CGATTTTGTCGAGGTTGCGGCCGCGTTTGAATCCTTCGCGGTCAGCCTCAACGAGGACAATCGACATGCCCTTATAAGCGGGTTGGATCTCGGTGTCGGTTTTGACGCAGACCAAGATCAGATCGGCATTCTGGCCATTGGTGATATAGGTTTTGCTGCCGTTGATGACATAATGGTTGCCATCTTTGCGCGCGGTTGTCTTCATACCTTGAAGATCGCTTCCGGTGCCGGGCTCGGTCATGGCGATGGCGGTGATGACTTCGCCCGAGATCATCTTGGGCAACCAATGCTTCTTCTGCTCTTCGCTGCCGTAGCTGGTGATATAGTTTACGACGATATCGGACTGAAGCGAGAAGCCCGTGGCGACGCCGCCATAATAAGCCGACTCTTCGTCGACGATTGCATTGTAGCCAAAGTCGAGGCCAAGGCCGCCATATTCAACTGGTGCGGTGGGGCAGAGCATGCCGACTGCGCCCGCCTTGGGCCAGATCGACTTTGGAACTATGCCATCTTCCTGCCACTGCTTTGCGTGCGGCGCGACTTCCTTTTGAAGGAACTGGCGTACCGACTGGCGGAACGCTTCATGGTCTTCAGTATAGGCGGTGCGTGGAATGGTATCGAGCGACATGGTGAATCCCCTGCAAGAAGTGACTGCAAAATATGCACCATCAATGGCAGCAAGTTGACGCGGGCGTCAAGCCGAATTTAATCGTTCGATTAAACTGGCTCGCCCGCATCACGTGCACGTTCAACGATCGTGCGTTCTGCCTTGGGCACGCTGCGATAGGCGGCGATTAACAAGCCCAACGCAATTGGCGCGACGGCGATAAGCGAGAGGATGCCAACACGTAAGTTGCCCACGAGCTTCCCGCCAACCATTGTTCCGGCAAGGTCGGAAATCTGACCGACCATATAAGGCCCAAAGGACAGCCCGACGAGCGTGGTGCCCAGGAAGAAGGCGGCGGTTGCCGTGCCGCGCATACGTGGCAATACGAGGTCCTGTGTGGTTGCGGCAGCGGCGCCAAGCGCCGTTGCGCCAAACATTCCCGCAAGAAATTGCATGATGTAAAACAATATTGCATTTTCGGTCGTAAAGCCGATCCAGATCGGAACAACTGGGGCAACGACACCAAACATTATCACTAAAACGCGCCCTGCGGCATGTCGCGCCCGGAGAATATCGGCGACAGATCCGCCGACGATTACGCCCAGAAAACCACTAAGTGCTCCACTTCCACCTAAAATCAAAGCTAACTCTGCTTTAGGCAGCTTAAGCACCGTTTCCGCATAAGGAGCGGACCAGAACGCCAGGGCATAAGCGACAAGCGCAACTAGGCCATAGCCAATGGTGGTACAGATGAACGCAGGCGTGCCCCAGATGAGCTTAAATGTCGCTGGATCCTTCGCCCGCAATGAGGATGCCCAGGAGAAGACGGCATAATAGCCAAAACCAACCGCCGACCATTGCGGAAAATTGCCGGTCAGTTGGATCATCGTGTAGGCAAACGCTGCGATAGCGGCCGCCGTGACCATGTTTATGACAAGCGCCATTGGGCCGCGTTGCCATGCACCCCACAAAGTAAAGGGTGGGACGATCATGGAAAGATCACTTGCAAATGCACGGAATGGGGCTGGGTGCGCGGGCGTAACCAGCCCATCCATCGCGCCGCGGACGGGCTCACGCAATGTCGCGACCCACAAGCCCACGATTATGCCGGGAATGCCGACGGCAACGAATGCCGCATGCCAGCCGGCCAGTCCGAGCGGTCCGCCTTGCGGGAAAGCCGCGTCCCAGCTTTGCACAATGAGCGCGCCCAAAAACAAGGAAACGCCGCCGCCAATATACAGACCCGACGAGTAAATCGCGAGCGCGGTCGCGCGCTGCCGTTTCGGAAAATAATCGGAAATCAGTGAATAAGCCGTGGGACTTGCGGTGGCTTCGCCAACGCCAACGCCCATGCGCGCCATGGTCAGTTCCACCTGGTTACGCGCAAAGCCTGACAAGGCGGTCATGATCGACCATAAGGCAAGGCCAATGGACAGAAGCTTTACGCGGCTCCAATTATCGGCAAGTCGGCCCAACGGAATACCGAATAAAGCATAGAAAACCGCGAAAGCTGCACCACCCAAAAAGCCCATGTCGGCATCAGTAAGACCAAGGTCTGCCTTGATATCTACGGCCAAAATGCTGAGGATTTGGCGGTCGATGAAGTTGAGTATGTAGACGATGACAAGGACAAGGAGCACATACCAGCTGTAGCTGCTGGCCTCAGGCGATTTAACCTCTGCTTGTGGGGAAATAGCGCCGTTGTTTTCGCCTTCGACCGTCACACTCACCTTGTTCTCCCTCAATAGCGGTTGTCGCCTTCTGCTGCTATGGCTAGCAGAACAGCCAGCCTGCGCAACGATAATTGCCTTTCAATGCATCGAACATAATAGTTTGGCGAAAGTGTGCGGCGAACCAGACCACATTCCTCAAAGCCAATGGCGCGCAGTCGTAATAAAAAATCAGAATGCGGCGTGTCGTGTTTCACTTGAATCTGGAACGAATTCCTCCAATATACT
>CAZCXQ010000148.1:0-5348 GCA_964502655.1 uncultured Sphingorhabdus sp. | reverse complement strand
GATCGCTTTCCAATATTTCGGGCGGGTCAAATGGCGGAAGTCCGCCATTACCTGCTTCCTGCCACAGCCGATAGGCAATGCCCGCCTGCTGCCGCGCGGCACGCCCTGCCCGCTGGGTGACCGCAGACAGGCTCGCGCGCTCCGTCACCAGCCGGGTAACGCCAGCGGCTTGGTCGAACCGCGCGCGCCGCGCCAAGCCGCTGTCGATGACAATGCGAACGCCGTCAATGGTCAGGCTGGTCTCGGCGATGTTGGTCGCAAAAATGATTTTCCGGCGCTGCTGCGCATCACGGCGCACCGCCAGCCTTTGCGCGGCCGGGTCAATTTGGCCATGCAATTTATGCACGATGATGTCTTCGCCAATACTACCGAGACTGTCCACGGCGCGGTCAATTTCGCGCACGCCCGGTAAGAAAACCAGAATATCGCCATCTTCCTCGGACAGCGCCTGCCGGACCGCGCGCACGATATCGGTTTCGACGGCTTGTTCGGCGCGCCGGCCGACATATTGGAAATCCAGCGGCCATCTTTTGCCGTCGCTCTCGACGACTGGCGCATCGCCCATCAACTGCGAAAATCTGGAACCATCCAAGGTTGCCGACATCGCAAGCACACGCAGATCGGGCCGGAATGCCGCTTGTGCCTCAAGCGCAAGCGCAAGGCCAAAATCGCTGTCGATGCTGCGTTCATGGACTTCGTCAAACAACACCGCAGAAACGCCGGCAAGCTCCGGATCGCTGATGATGCGGTTTCGAAAAATACCCTCGGTCATGACCAATATGCGGCTATTGGGGCCTTGTTTGCTATCCAGCCGTGTCGTGTAGCCAACCCGTCCCCCGACGGCTTCGCCCAGCCCCTCCGCAATGCGCTCTGCCGCCATACGCGCGGCAAGGCGGCGGGGGGACAGCAGCAAAATCTGGCCATCGCAATAGGGTTCGTCCAACAATGCAGGGGCAACCATCGTGGTCTTACCCGCCCCTGGTGGCGCGATCAGGACGGCATTGGGTGACGCACGTAACGATGCCAGCAGGTCGGGCATCACGGCCATGACGGGCAGCATATGGTCCGATGTCTTTTCAGCCATGATGGTTCGCGGCTGTGGTCATGAATTGCGCCTGTGCCCGTACTGCATCGGCACTGACCGTGCGATCAATATGCGCGTGCTATGGCGAATTCGACCGCCTCAGTCAGCGCAGATTTGGCTTCACCATTGGGAAAATGCGCAATCGCATCAATTGCGCGTTGGCCATAATGCCGCGCGCGATCCAGCGTATCGTCAATCGCGTTATGCGCCTGCAGCAACGTGCGCGCATGCTGCAAATCCACGTCCGAAATCCGGTTGCCAAGCATCGCGTCACGCCAGAATTTCTGTTCTTCAGCATTGCCACGGATATGGGCCAGGATGACGGGCAAGGTTACCTTGCCATCGCGGAAATCGTCGCCGCTGTCCTTGCCCATGGTTGCGCCATCGGACACATAATCAATGGCGTCGTCAACCAATTGAAATGCGATCCCCAGATTGCGACCATAAGCGTCCAGCGACATTTCTTGCGCATCGCCGCTTTCGGCGACGACTGCAGCGATGCGGCAGGCCGCTGCAAACAACGCCGCAGTCTTCGACCCTATGATTTCGAGATATTTTTCTTCGGTCGTCGAAATCTGCCGCTGGGCGGTCAATTGATTAACCTCACCCTCTGCAATGACCGCAGACGCGTTCGACAAGATTTTGAGAACCTTAAGCGATCCATCCTCGACCATCAGCTCAAATGAGCGGCTGAACAGGAAGTCACCAACCAACACGGCGGCAGGGTTACCGAAAATAAGGTTGGCGGCGGTTTTGCCACGGCGCATGTCGCTGCCGTCGACAACATCATCGTGCAGCAAGGTTGCGGTGTGAATAAACTCGACGGCCGCCGCCAGCTTGTGATGACGGTCGCCGGGATAATCGAGAAGTTGCGCGCACGCCAATGTCAACATCGGGCGCATCCGCTTTCCGCCGCCAGCAATAAGATGCCCGGCCAGTTCAGGAATCAGCGGGATTTCGGACTGCATACGGTCAAGAATAACCGCGTTCACCTTGTTCATTCCGGGTGCGACCAGCTTGAACATGGGTTCCAAAGATGGCGCATGATTTCCGCCGATTTTATGTATGGTTGCAGTCATAATCGTTTCGCTCTGACGACAGCCGCGTCGCAAGGCAAGTGCAAATGGCGTATTTCCTCTTGTCCGTTGCGGTCAATATCGGCACAGGATGCAGTCATGGACGATCAAGAAACCCTCACCCGTTTTCGTGAAAGCATCGACAATATCGATGCCGCGCTCGTATTCATGCTGGCCGAGCGGTTTAAAATAACGCAGGCGGTGGGCGAGTTTAAGGCAAAGTCTGCGCTGCCACCCGCCGACCCTGCCCGCGAAGAACGGCAGATTGAACGGCTTCGCCAACTGGCCCGCGATGCGAAGCTTGATCCCGATTTTACCGAAAAATTCCTGCGCTTCATCATTGATGAAGTCATCCGCCATCATCAGCAGATCCGCGACGCCAGCTGATTAGCTGGTTGCTTTGGGCAGCCTAAGGCGCACGAGCAACCCGCCCAAATCTTCGCTTTCTTCAAGGCGGACGGTCCCGCCGTAAATTTCGACAACATCGCGAACAATCGCCAATCCAAGCCCCGTGCCCGGTTTACCGGTATCTAGACGCGCGCCGCGGTCGAACAGGCGCTCACGCTCGCCTTCCGGAATGCCTCGACCGTCGTCCTCAATAAGCATTTCAACAAAATCGCCGGCGTCTTCGACCGTAACAAACACGCTGCCGCCGCCATATTTGGCTGCGTTTTCGATCAAGTTGCCGAGCATTTCATCCAGATCCTGGCGTTCGACACGCGCGGAAATTTCCTTGTCGCCCGCCATGTCGAGCCGGACGTGGGAATATAGGCGGCTGACGGCGCGTTCGACGGACTCAAGGCTGTCCCATATTTGCGCGCGGCTATGGCTATGCCCGCGCCGTCCGACGGCACGCGCACGCGCCAAATGATGGTCGACCTGACGCCGCATCGTCGTGGCTTCGCGAATGACGGTTTCGGCGAGGTCGGGTGATTGCGCGGTCGCACTGTTCATGATGACCGTGAGCGGCGTTTTGAGCGCGTGCGCCAAATTCCCGGCATGACGCCGCGATTCTTCGGCCTGCTTTTCATTATGGTCCAGCAAGGCGTTCAGTTCGTTGACCATGGGCATGACTTCGTCGGGCAAAGCGTCGGTCACCCGGCTTTCACGGCCACTGCGCATCTGCGCAATCGCTTTGCGCACCGCACGCAGCGGCCATAGGCCATAAAATGTCTGGAGCGCGGCCAAGATAATGAGGCCAAGACCAAGCAAAAGAAAACTCGTGACCAGCACGGACCGCAACTCGATAATTTGCTGATCAAGGCTGTCCCGGCTTTGCGCGACCATGAAGGTCCACGCGATGTCGGAATCGGGGAGCCGGATTGCACGTTCGGCAATGCGCAGCGGTTCGTCGGTAAATTCGTTGCTGTTCCGGAAATGAACGGCTTGGTCGTTATGATTGGCAGGCGCACTCAATGCGCGGTCCCACAATGACCGCGACGGAAACGGCATCGCGCCCTTCCCGGTAATTTGCCAATATAGGCCGCTATTGGGTTCAAGAAAGCGCTGATCGCCCAACGGGCGGTTCATCCGGATTTCACCATCAGGGCCGATTTCCGCCGAAGCAATCATCGCGGTCAGGACATATTCCAGTTGATTGTCGAAATTCTGCTCGACCGAATTGACCAACACGCGGTCAAGCGCGGCACCGCCGCCGATCAACAATATCGTAATCCACGCCGCAGCGGTCAGAATCATTCGGCGGGTCAGCGAACCCGTGCTCTGAAACTGGCTTCGCCATGTCGGTGCTTGATTGGCCGTTTTAATGGCGACCGGCGGGTTCAGCTGACCGGTTCCTCAAGGCTATAGCCAAGGCCGCGGATCGTCGAGATGACATCTTGGCCAAGCTTTTTGCGGATGCGCGTGACGAACACCTCAATCGTGTTGGAATCGCGGTCAAAATCCTGATCGTAAATATGCTCAATCAACTCGGTCCGCGAAACAACCTTACCCTTGTGGTGCATCAGGTAGGACAGCAATTTATATTCCTGCGCGGTCAATTTTACGGGCTCGCCGCCCAGCGTGACGCGGCCCGAGCGTGTATCAAGGCGAACCTCGCCAACGGTAAGTTCGGACGAAGCATTGCCCGATGCGCGGCGGATGAGCGCCCGAAGGCGCGCGATCAGCTCTTCGGTCTGGAATGGTTTGGCCAGATAATCGTCGGCACCCGCGTCCAGACCAGCCACCTTGTCAGACCAGCTGTCACGCGCCGTCAGAACCAGAACAGGGAATTTCCGCCCTTCCTTGCGCCAGCGATCGAGAACGGTGAGGCCGTCAATTTCAGGCAGACCAAGGTCAAGAATGACCGCATCATAATTTTCGGTCGAGCCCATATAATGGCCATCTTCGCCGTCGGTGGACAAATCAACCGCGTAGCCAGCACCTTCAAGGGTGGACTTCAGTTGCTTGCCCAATGTGGGTTCGTCTTCGACGATCAAGATGCGCATGCTGTCCCCTTTAAATGTTAAATATTATGTCGGTATCGGGCTAGCAGATTCAAGTGCAGCCACAAAATCCTATCAGCGTTGGCGTAAAACGTTACCTGTTCGGGCATCTACGTCGACAAATATCACCCTGTCGCGGTTGATGAATTTAAGACGGTAGACTTGCGCAGTCGGGTCATATTCCGGTCCCAGATACTGCATCCCGCGCATACGCGGCACAACGATCGCCTCAATTTCGGGAAGACGCTTGATCTTCCCGGCCGCCATATCCTGACGTGCATCATCCTGTTCACCGCGCCGCGCATCGGCGGGAAAGGCAGCGAGCAACGCAATTGCGGACAACCCTGCAAAGACTGAGGTTCGGTTCAACATTCCTGCGCACTACCCCCATGGCATTGAACGTAAAATGAATGGAGGCCGGTCATCACAACCGGCCCGATAAGATTATTTCACCATTTCAAAGGTGAATGAAAGCGTTGCCCCTACGCTTAGCTCACCCGGCGCAATGGGTGTCGACTTTTCAGATGCATCCATCGCGCGTAAGACCATGGGCCGTGGATAGCCACCGCCTTGACTGTCGGTTTCTTCAACGCGCAAGACGCGGACATCAGTGTATCCAGCCTTTCGTGCGAGGTCTTTTGCGCGGTTCATCGCCGTTGCCCAAACCTTGTCACGGGCAGCGCCGCGAAACGCACTGTCGTCATCAATGCTGAATGTCGGGCCATTGAAGCTTGTCGCGCCATC
>CAZCXQ010000147.1:0-5379 GCA_964502655.1 uncultured Sphingorhabdus sp. | reverse complement strand
GATCGAGCTGCCCGGCTCGTTCTCCGGCAGATGCAGCTCGCCAAGGCCGGAGCGCGGGCCTGAGCCAAGCAAGCGGATATCGTTGGCAATCTTTGTGAGGGACACGGCAAGCGTGTTGAGCGTGCCGGACATCTGCACCAGCCCGTCATTGGACGCCAGCGCCTCAAATTTGTTGCGGGCGGGTTCAAAGGCGATGCCCGTTGCGGTCGAGATTTCGGCGGCAATCGCAACGTCAAAACCCGCTGGCGCATTCAGGCCCGTGCCGACCGCCGTGCCGCCCTGCGCAAGCTTTTGCACATTATGGACAATTGTCCCTTCGATCCGCGCACGGTTGGCGATCAGTTGCGCGACAAAGGCGGAAAATTCCTGACCCAAGGTCAGCGGCGTTGCGTCCTGCAAATGGGTGCGGCCGATTTTGATGATCGCGCCCCATGCTTGGCACTTTTCGGTCAGCGCATCGGTTAGGTGTTGCAACGCGGGGATCAGATCACGCCACACCGCGATGGCCACCGCGACATGGATTGCGGTGGGAAAGCTGTCGTTCGACGATTGGCCCATGTTGACATGGTCATTGGGGTGCACCGGCGATTTGCCGCCGCGTGTGCCCGCCAGCGCTTCATTGGCGATGCCGGCGATCACCTCATTCACATTCATGTTCGACTGCGTGCCGCTGCCCGTTTGCCAGATGACGAGCGGGAATTGATCGTCATGCTGCCCCGCCAATATGGCGTCTGCGGCGGCGATGATCGCGTCGGCAATGTCCGCGGGCAGCGCGCCCGATGCCTTGTGCGTTAACGCGGCGGCACGTTTCACATGGGCAAGACCGTAGATAATGCCAATCGGCATCCGCTCCGGCGTCGGAAAGGGAAAGTTCGCGATACTCCGCTGCGTCTGCGCGCCCCAATAGGCGTCTGCGGGGACCTCTATCGGTCCAAAACTGTCGGTTTCAGTGCGGGTTGATTTTGGCATTTTATTTAACCTCGTCATCCTGAACATGTTTTAGGGGAGTATAGTATTGCGGCTTGTTATCCTGAAATAAATTCAGGATGACGATTAAAAACGATACTGAGCGCCAAGGGATAAAGCACAAAACCTTTTCGTCATCCTGAACTTGTTTCAGGATAACGCGCAACGGTTCGCATGTTAGCCCGAAACGCATGCAGGATAATGCGACCCAGATGCTTTATACCAATCCCATTTCGACCGCCAAATCGCGCCATTCGGGATTGTCGCTCTCAATCAGGTTGAACTTCCAATCGCGATGCCAGTTTTTGAGCTGTTTCTCGCGCGCAATTGCCAGTTCCATTGTCCCGAACAGTTCAAAGCGCACCAGCCGGTTCGTGTTGCGCTGCTTGGAAAAGCCGTCGATCAACCGCAAGCGATGTTGAGAGAAGCGTTTGGCCAGGTCGGACGTGACGCCGACATAGATATACCCGCGTTTGCCGCTGGCGAGGATGTATACGCAAGGTTGGAAATCTCGCATAGCACCACCTGCTTGTTATCCTGAAACAAGTTCAGGATGACGAAAACCTTTTTGCCCTTCATCGTCATCCTGAACTTGTTTCAGGATAACGCCCACGCCTATTTTTTCCGTCCGAAGTCCACGCTGACGACGTTGGAGCCATCTTCGACGACGACGGTGGGGCCGTCATTTCCGGCTTCTTCATGCGGTTCGGGTTCGCTCTCGCCTGCATCAACATGGAATTGCAGCGCGAAATCCACGGCTGGATCAACGAAGGCGGTGATCGCGGAATAAGGGATGAACAAATGCGAGGGGATCTGGCTGAACGACAGGCCAACTTCGAAATGTTCGGCCTCCACCTTCAGGTCCCAATATTTGTGCTGCAGCACAATGGTCATTTCATCGGGGAAGCGTTCGTGCAGATGCTGCGGAATGGCAACGCCCGGTGCTTGCGTCTTGAAGGTGATGTAGAAATGATGGTCGCCGGGCAGGCCGTCGCGCGCGACATCGCCCAGCACGCGGCCAACGACGGCGCGCAATGCCTCTTGCACGACATCATCATAAGGAATCAGGCTATCTACATGCTCTTCGGTCATGCCCGCTTGGTGGACGTCCGCGCGTGTGAAATCAAGATACTTGTTGCCTTAAGCCAACTTGCCAAATGCGTGCATGTGGCTATATCGGCGGCCATGCGTACAGGCTCCATAAGTCGCAAGACGAACGAAACGTCCATTGATGTTGAGGTAAACCTCGACGGCACTGGTGTGTATGACGTGTCAACGGGCATCGGTTTTCTCGACCATATGCTTGAGCAACTGTCGCGCCATTCGCTGATCGACCTAAAGGTAAAGGCCGTTGGCGACCTGCACATTGACCAGCACCACACCACCGAAGACACCGGCATCGCGATTGGCGAGGCGGTGTTGCAGGCATTGGGCGATAAACGCGGCATCACGCGTTATGGCACAGCCTATGCGCCGATGGATGAAACGTTGACCCGCTGCGCGCTCGACATTTCGGGGCGGCCCTATTTCGTTTGGAAAGTGTCACTTGGCATGCCGCGTCTGGGCGAATGGGATACCGAGCTGATCGAACATTGGTTCCACAGCTTTGCGACCAGCGCGGGCATCACGCTGCACATCGAAAATCTGTATGGTTCGAACAACCACCACATCGTCGAAAGCTGCTACAAGGCTTTGGCCCGCGCATTGCGCCAAGCGGTTGAGATTGACCCGCGCAAGGCAGACGCGATCCCGTCGACCAAGGGCACGCTTTAGGCCGTGTCACTTGCGCTGATTGATTATGGCGCGGGCAATCTGCATTCGGTGCACAATGCGTTGAAAGCGGCGGGCGCAGGCGACGTGCATGTGACCGCCGACCCCGATATTGTTGCCAAAGCCGACCGTATCGTTCTGCCTGGCGTTGGCGCCTTTGCGCATTGTATGGAGGCGCTGTCCGCGATTGACGGCATGGTCGCCGCAATGGAGCAGCGCGTGCGCGTTGCGGGCATTCCGTTTCTAGGCATCTGCGTCGGTATGCAGCTTTTGGCCGATGCGGGCGTTGAGCACGGCACGACGCGCGGGCTCGGCTGGATTGGCGGCACCGTCCGCGCGATTGCCCCGGCTGCGGATTTGAAAATCCCGCATATGGGCTGGAACGACGTTGTTCCAACGCCAGGCGCGCCGCTCATCGAAGTGGGCGAGGCGTATTTTCTGCATAGCTATCATTTCGATGCGACGGACGATGCGGACGTGCTGGCGAAAACCGACCATGGCGGCCCGCTCGTTGCTGCTGTGGGCCGTGACAACATAATGGGTGTCCAGTTTCATCCCGAAAAAAGCCAGACTTATGGCATAAATTTCCTCAAACGCTTTTTGGAGTGGATGCCGTGATAGTCTTCCCCGCGATTGATCTGAAGGGTGGCGAAGTTGTGCGCTTGGCCGAAGGCGATATGAACCGCGCCACGGTCTATGCCGATGATCCCGCTGCGCAGGCGATGCTGTTTGCCGAACAAGGCGCAGAGTTTCTGCATGTCGTGGATTTGGACGGCGCGTTTGCCGGACGCCCCGAAAATGCCGAGGCGGTTGAGGGCATCATCGAAAATTTCCCCGGTTACATCCAATTGGGTGGCGGCATTCGCAATACGCAAACGGTTGAACGTTGGTTCGACATGGGCGTCGCGCGGTTGGTGATTGGCACCGCGGCGCTCAAAGACCCACAGTTTGTCAAAGAGATGGCGCGCGAATTTGAAGACGGCATTGTCGTTGCGGTCGACGCCCGCGACGGCTTTGTCGCGACCGAGGGCTGGGCCGAGAAATCGGACATGCCGGTGATCGATCTGGCGCGCCGGTTCGAAGACGCAGGCGTGGCGTCCATCCTGTTCACCGATGTCGGCCGCGACGGGATGCTGACCGGATGCAATATCGACGCGACCGTTGATCTGGCACGGCGGGTAAACATTCCCGTGATCGCCAGCGGCGGGGTGAAGGGCATTGATGACATCCACATGCTCGCGTTGCATGCCAAGGATGGCATTGAGGGCGTGATTACCGGCCGTGCGATTTATGATGGACGGCTGGATCTGGCCACGGCGATTAAAGTGGCGGAGCGGGCGTGAACGTGCCTTCACATCACACCGAAGCCCTGAGCAGCAGCCGCTTGCGGCTGCGTCCGTCGAAGGGTGTTTATAATGCTAGTGCGTCCACGATGGACGTCCTTCGACTTTCATCAACGCGTGCCGCGCTGATGGCTCAGGACTGCGGTGAAACATCGATGGCGAATTGCGTATGAACGTGGCTTCTCATAACACCGAAGCCCTGAGCAGCAGCCGCTTGCGGCTGCGTCCGTCGAAGGGTGCCTATAATGCTGGTGCTTCAACGATGGGCGTCCTTCGACTTTCATCAGCGCGTGTCGCGCTGATGGCTCAGGACTGCGGTGAAATGTCGATGGCGAATTGCGTATGACCGTCCGCGTCCGCGTCATTCCCTGCCTCGACGTATCCAATGGCCGTGTGGTCAAGGGTGTGAATTTTGTCGACCTGCGCGACGCCGGTGATCCGGTGGAGCAGGCGCAGGCATATGATGCGGCGGGCGCGGATGAGCTTTGCTTTTTGGACATTGGCGCAAGCCATGAAGGACGCGGTACGATCATTGATGTGGTCCGGCGGACGGCAGAAGTATGTTTCATGCCGCTGACCGTCGGTGGTGGCGTGCGCAGCGCGGATGATGCGCGGGCGTTGTTGCTCGCAGGGGCGGATAAGGTCGCGGTCAACAGTGCGGCGGTGGCGCGACCAGAAGTCGTCGCCGATATCGCCGCACGTTTCGGCAGCCAGTGCGTGGTCGCCTCGGTTGATGCGCGACGCAGCGGCGACCATTGGGAGATATTTACCCATGGTGGACGCAAGCCAACAGGCATTGACGCGCTCGAACATGCCGTAAAACTCGCTGAACTTGGCGCAGGCGAATTGCTTGTCACCAGCATGGACCGTGATGGCACGCGTGACGGCTATGACCTCGCACTCACCCGCGCGATTGCCGATGCGGTCAACATCCCCGTTGTCGCCAGCGGCGGTGTCGGTAACCTTGACCATTTGGTCGACGGCGTGCGTGAAGGCCATGCGAGCGCGGTGCTCGCGGCATCGATTTTCCATTTTGGCCAGCACAGCATCGCTGATGCCCATGCGGCGTTACGGGCGGCGGGATTACCAGCCCGCGCTTGACCCGCGACGCGAAAAAAATTCGCTTCCCGAGTCCTTGACGTGTCATAAATAGACCCTATCTGGGCTTCGTTAGCACTCGTCCTGTATGAGTGCTAATGCACATTCATTGCCGTCCCCTGCTTGATGTAGGCGTGGCGGGATGGCGAAACAGAAAAAGGATAGTTCAACATGGCATTTCGTCCATTGCATGATCGCGTTC
>CAZCXQ010000146.1:0-5387 GCA_964502655.1 uncultured Sphingorhabdus sp. | reverse complement strand
CGGTCTCAAACGGCGTTGCTGTGCCGCTCGGCGCTTCCTGCGCGATATAGCCGATGCGCGTATTCTTCGGCATATCCATGCTGCCTTCGTCGGCTTCCAGCTCGCCGATCATCACCTTCATCAGCGTGGATTTGCCCGCACCATTGCGGCCGATAAGGCCAACGCGCGAATAAGGCGGCAGCGTCGCAGTCGCGCGGTCCAATATGGTGCGGCCGCCAAGGCGCACGGTGATTCCGTTTAAGTTTAACATGATGCCGCGCGCCTAGCAGAGGCGGATGCGTATGTCACCGCATAGCGTATCGCACATTCCGGCGGGCGATATGCGCCGCTTTCCACAATCGTCACTTTTACAAAACCGCTTTCCCCCCACCCGCTTCCGGCAGTCCCCTCTGCGTTGGAAGTCGCGGTCAACATCGGCGAACGACTGCCGTCATAAATCCGCTGCTTTTGAAGCACGAATGTATATGCGAGCGTTTTGTATACGAAAGCGTTTGCTTGCCGCACGCGATGCAGGCTGCCATCTGTTGAGGCAGTTGAGGTCAAGATGAATGTAAAATCAGCGGTAATATTATTGTCTGCCTTCGTGTCGCTTGCCGGTTCCGCGGAGCCATTGGAGGCTATGCCGGATCGAATAACGTCTGTCTTGCCGGCCGGTGACAGAGTTATAATTGCCGACCCGAAAGGCGTGCTGTGGATACGCGATGTGAAGTCCGCGCCCGAAAGTCAGTGGTCCCCACTGAAACTACCGTCCCCCACCGCAACAATTAAACGCGCGTTATGTGCGTTGGATGGAAGCGGCGACTGCGCCCTTTTAATCGATGATAAGAAAGCAACGACGCTGGGTTTTCTGAGGGCAAATGCTCTTGAGGTTACCGCGACTGGACAGACCGCCCACAACCTTGTGGGCATATTAGCGCCAAATCAAATTTCATTCACGACCGCCGACGCGACAGGCAAGCGGTCAGTATTGGTTTATGACCTGACAACGGGACATGCTTCTGCCGTTGGCGCAATTGAACAATCTGAAACGGGCTTACTCACCAAGGTAAATGGCACAATGCAGATTTTAGCCATTTCCGAAGGCCGGAACGCAAGGCTGTTGTCCGAGGAAAAGCGACGTCCACTCCGCAATCTTGATTTCCCTATCTTCACGCGCTTTGGGTCATTGTATGTTGAAAAATGGTATAGCCAAACCCCCTCTAAAATAGGTGCTGCCACATTTGGGATTGGTCAATGGGTCGTCAATGGCGACAAGCTTTCGCCCGAATTTCTTGATATAAGTACCGCCAACAACGCGGAATTAATGGCGATTCCAGAGTCTTTTACCTCATCGGCAAACGGCGATATTTTTGCAGTTTACACGGGTAAAGCCGGCAAGCGAATTGGCTATTTATGTTCCGAAAACAACGGGGCGACGCCAACATATAATTTTGGTGTGATCGGGGCCATAGCGTCAGATGAGAGCGTGTCGTTAATCGCGACCGGCGCAACATCGGGGGTCTATGCGACTGTCACAAGCCCGTTTCATGGGCAGCGGTTGGTTCATTTAGATCTCGGATCAAAAGCGCTTGAATCGATTGCCAACCGCAGATGCAATGGAGCCACTGTAAACGTGACTTCATTATTCCACGCACAGCAACCTTTGCCATCCGGATGGACAAGCACACAGCGAACGATAAAGACCCAACAAGGCACCGTGCTGAATGCGTCGATCCTCTCTCCGTCAGATGGGCCGGTCAAAAACGTCATTGTTGATGTCTATGGCGCCTATGGACAACTTCGCACGTTCATTCGACCCGCCGATTCCATTTTGGCCGCGATGAAATCGACCGGAACAGCCTTGATTGTCGCTACTGTCCGGGGCGATGGCGACCTTGGTTACGAATTTGCAATGGCATCTAAAACGCCAAATCGTCATCGTGCCGTCGAAGATTTGGCGGCAATCGGCGAATATGCCCGGGACCGTTTTCTGGGCGCACGCGGCAAAGTCACGGTTCGTGGCCACAGTGCTGGCGGATGGCTGGCCTTTCACGCAGCGCTGGAACGACCAGACCTTTTTGCCGGGGCGATTGGCTACGCAGGAGCCTATATCTTTGGCGATGACCCGAAAATCGCCAGCAGTGAATTTTTCGGCCCCGGCGATAGTCTCGAGCGGCTGTTTTCATCGGAAATGCTGGCGAAGCAATGCACAGGGCAGCGTTATCTGTTCATCCATAACAAAGACGATCCTGTCGCAAGCTTTGCACAGGCCACGGGCTTTCGGGCAATGATGACCGCGGCCGGATGCAAAACCGACATGGTTGCTTTGGAAAAAGGCGGCCACAACCTTATTGATGCAAGTATTCCCGATGTAGTTCAATGGGGCGGGTCAGCCGTTTTGGCCTATTACACAGCTTTGTAAAGCGCGTTAGCCCATGCACGGCGACGTGTTGGCGTCGCCAAGAATAAGCGCGCGATGCGCAAAGCAGCGCTAGGAAGGCAATGGACCGCAACGGCGGGGCCTGACGTCGCTGGCTTGGCTCAAGTCACCGCATTGCGTATCGCAAATTCCGGCTGACGATATGCGCCGCTTTCCAAAATCGCGCGCAGATTCTCTCCGGCGCGCCAGATATCGGCATGGCTCAGCGTCAACGGCGTCAGTCCGAAGCGCAAGATATCGGGATCGCGAAAGTCGCCGATGACACCCTGCGCAATGAGCGCTTGGACGATTTCATAAGCGTGCGGGTGGCGGAACGCGATATGGCTGCCGCGCTGGCTTGGCGTGCTGGGCGTCACGCACTCTAGCCCCGCGGCGGTTCCGGCGGCGTGGAAAATATCCCACAACGCCGCCGATTTTGCCTCAACCTGCCGGATATCAATATCCGCCCAAAGCTTCAGCCCGTTTTCCAGCGCGTTCAGCCCAAGCACTGACGGCGTTCCGGTCAACCAGCGCGTCATGCCCGCTGCGGCTTCATAGCCATCGGCAAATGCAAACGGCGCGGCATGGCCCATCCAGCCGGACAGCGGATTGTGCATCTGTTCTTGCCAACGCTTTGCCACATACAGAAACGCCGGTGCGCCGGGGCCGCCGTTGAGATATTTATAGCCGCAACCCACCGCCATATCCGCGCCCGCCGCGTTCAGCTCCACCGCCACCGCGCCTGCACTATGGCTCAAGTCCCAGCAGATGAGCGCGCCTGCGTCATGTGCGGCCTTGGTCCAGCCCGCCATGTCGAAGCGTTCGGCGGTTTTGTAATGCACATGCGTCAGCAGCAGCAACGCCGTGTCATCGCCCAACGCATCGGCCAGCGCGCCGCGTTCGACCACGCGCAATTCTGCGCCCGCGACCGCCGCCACCGCGCCTTCGGCAATGTGCAGGTCCGTCGGGAAATTCCCCGCCTCGCTCACCACCACATTGCGCGACGGGTTGAGCCGCAACGCCGCGACGATCAGCTTGTACAGGTTCACCGACGTCGAATCCGCGGAGATCACCTCATCCGCGTCTGCACCAATTAACGGCGCGATCATTGCGCCAACGCGCTGCGGCGCATCAATCCAGCCTTCGTTCCAACTGCGGATCAGCCGCTGCCCCCATGCATGGTTCAGCAGCTCTGTCCCCGCCGTCACGGTCGACAGGGGCAATTGCCCCAGCGAATTGCCGTCGAGGTAAATCACGCCATCCGGGCACATGAACTGCGCGCGATATCCGCCCAGCGGGTCGGCGGCATCCAGCGCCTGCGCCTGTTCCAAGGTCATGGCTTTGCCGCCTTCAGACCGAAGGTTTTCAATATCACCGCGCGCTGCTTGCCCCAGGAGACGGTCTCCGGCGCGATCAGCTCGGCATGGCCTTCATCGGGCGTTGTCACCATCTTCGCGCCATAAGCCGCGCCGAACGATGGCGGGGCGATACGGTCGCGGTCATTGTTAAACTGCAACTCGCGCGCACGCCCCTTCGGCATTTCTGGCGGAGACACCCGCGCAAAGGCATCGCCCGCCATCTTGGCCGCCGCTTCATTGCCGCACCCATGGTCGGGCAGCATCATTTGCGCGCGCAAATCGGGCAAGCCACCCTGCGATATCGCCAGATCAACCTGCAACGGTGCATCCCCGCGCAAGGCATCGCCCTTGGCCAGCGCCGACCGCCGCGCGAGCCACAGCGACAAATGCCCGCCTGCCGAATGGCCAATCGTCACCACCGGCGCGTCTGTCTTAAATCCAAACTCCGCGCGCTTGGCCGCAAACATATCCGCCGCCGCGCCGACATCCTGATAGGTTCCGGGATAGCCACCGCCCCGGTCCACCCCGCGATATTCGATGTTCCACACGCCGACACCATGTTTGCGCAGATCATCGGCAATCCAGTTCATGATATCGCGCTCGGCAATTTCGGTCTGCCAGCAACCGCCGTGGATCATCACCACCGCCGGATGCGGACCAGCGCCCGCCGGCTTCCACACATCGACCAACTGCAAGGCATCCGCGCCATAACGCACCGTCGTATCGGGCGCTGGCTTTGGCCGCGACAGCAGGTCGTCCCACACCATCAGGCGCTTGGGTGCTACTGGTGCCATTGCTGCCTCCTTCGTCATTGGGGTGCAACCCGCCGCGCTGGTCAAGACCAAAAGCAAGAGCCCCAAACGCGCAGCGGCCAAATGCTTACTCCTCACCCATTCGCAACGCCGCGATAAACGCCTCCTGCGGGATGCTGACATTGCCGTACTCGCGCATCTTGGCCTTGCCCTTTTTCTGCTTTTCCAGCAGTTTTTTCTTGCGGCTGATGTCGCCGCCATAGCATTTGGCGGTCACGTCCTTGCGCATCGCGGCGATGGTTTCGCGGGCGATCACTTTGCCGCCGATGGCCGCTTGGATCGGGATTTTGAACAAATGGCGCGGGATCAGGTCTTTTAGGCGCTCGCACATGCCGCGGCCGCGGGCTTCGGCGGTGCCGCGGTGGACGATCATGCTCAGCGCGTCGACCGCGTCGCCATTGACCAGCACGCTCATTTTCACAAGGTCGCCTTCGCGATGGCCGATCTGGTGGTAATCGAACGAGGCATAGCCGCGCGAAATGCTCTTCAACCGGTCGTAGAAATCAAACACGACTTCGTTGAGCGGCAGTTCATAGACGATCTGCGCACGGCCACCGACATAGGTCAGTTGTTTTTGAATGCCGCGCCGGTCCTGACACAGTTTCAATATGCTGCCCAAATATTCGTCGGGGCAGTAAATCGTAGCCTCAATCCACGGCTCCTGAATTTCCGCGATGCGGTTAATGTCGGGCATGTCGGCGGGGTTGTGCAGCTCCATACTGCGCGCATCTTCAGTCTTCGACCGGCTAAGCTCCAGCTTGTACACAACCGACGGCGCGGTGGTGATAAGGTCCAGGTCAAACTCGCGCGTCAGGCGTT
>CAZCXQ010000145.1:3397-5405 GCA_964502655.1 uncultured Sphingorhabdus sp. | reverse complement strand
TGTAGCTCAGTTGGTTAGAGCGCCGGCCTGTCACGCCGGAGGTCGCGGGTTCGAGCCCCGTCACTCGCGCCACTTCCCTGATAATCAGGTTGTAGGTGGTGCGCGGAACGATCCTGTTTCCATCCAGATCATCAGTGGGCGCATTGGCGCAATCCAGATCACGCCGGCGATCAAATAAATGACGCTCTGCAACAATATGTGCAGTTGGCCGATGAATTCAGACGCGCTGACAATCAGCACAGCCCACACCAAAATAATCAGCAATATCGCCAGCATGCCCGCGGGCTTACGCCATGTCGGTTGCTTCTGTGGTCCATTCATAATGTTATCCAGGATTTTTCTGTCAGCACGGCATCGAGCGGGACGTCCCAAATATCCGACGCGAGTACAGCGGTGAATTGAACCGACCAGGCTAGGCCGATGGCGATGGAATGATCCAGCACGCTGAGTGCGCGATCATAATGGCCCGCACCCTGGCCAAGCCGGATGAGCCTGTCGTCGAAGGCCAGCATGGGAACCAGAACTATATCGGGTTTACACTCTGGGGCTGTCTCAGCAGGCTGTAGAAGGCCAAATGCGCCCGGGACCAGGTCGTCCTCGGGCGACCAGCGCAAAAACCGCATGGGTGCGCTTTTGCTGGTTACATGGGGCAGGGCAAGGTCACAGCCCATAGCATGCGCTTGCGCTAGGATCGCCGCGGGATCGACTTCGGAGCCCTTTGCGACATAGCCCGCCACGATTTTACCGGGCGTTAAAAATTTGGCTAAGGGGCTGGGGATTTTAGAAAAGGCAAGCGCTCGGTCCTGATCGGTCAAGCCATTGACGTACGAATCGCGGATTTGCCGAAACGCGGCGCGCTGTGTCCGTTTGTCTAATTCTGAGTTCACAGCATTTCCTGATATCGGTTGGCGGAACCACCATGGGTCGTTTTCCGGAATATCCTCTGACGCCAGCACGTCAGGTGGGCACCGTGTGATCTGGACCTTAAGGTTGCCCAAATGGCCCAGGCAGGGACAGCTCCCTTAGATAGATAATCGCCTCAGGGATGTTCTCATCAGCTCGTACCGGGCAGTTCCGCCACATCCGATATAGGCGTCTAAAGTTAATTCTCAAGCTTTTGTGCCAGATTTTCTAATCGGGTGGCCAAGCCTTCCAAAGCTTCCGCTATTTGTGACGATTTCGCCTCTGTCTGAGGATTATTCGCAGCAACCGGCGTTCCGCTAGCCACATCATGCAGGCGGTCGGCCAGCAGCAACGCCGAAAACAACAGGCTGCGCGTTTCATTCAACCCCGCCGAGCCGCCTCCGGCTTCCCGCGCTTTTTCATCGACCATCGCACCCAAGGCCAGTAGCCGCGTTTCTTCGCCGTCATTGCACGCCACGGCATATTGGCGGCCAGCGATGGAAAGTTTAACCTCAGCCATCAGTTTGCTCCTGACAATATTTGGTCGATTCCACGAATAGCGTCCAACGTCTCTTTCTTGAGACGTTCATGGCGATCTGCCAGATCGGTGTCATGCGGGTTGGTGGACACAGTCGCCAGCTTTTCAACCCGCGACAGCGCGCGTTCTATGCGGCCAATCGCAACAATTAATCGTTCATCTGCCATGGCTTACATCCTTTTGATGAGACGGTGTAACAGACTAAAGATGTCATGCAAATGCAACAACGCACATTGGATGGCAAATTCCCCGCAGGAAATGCGCGCCCCTCCCTTGACGCTGGGCTCTTGCGTCCGCAAAGGGTTCCCACCAAACGACTCGGCGGTATCGCATATGTTGTATGCGTCCGCCTCCCGCTCCCAATCAGGAGTATTTTGTGGGGATAGAACATGACCGTTACTGAACAGCAAATGGCCAATGCAATTCGGGCGCTGGCCATGGACGCTGTGCAGGCCGCAAACAGCGGCCATCCCGGCATGCCGATGGGCATGGCCGACGTCGCAACGGTACTCTATTCGAAGTTTCTGAAATTTGACCCGAAAGCCCCCAATTGGGCCGATCGTGACC
>CAZCXQ010000145.1:0-3387 GCA_964502655.1 uncultured Sphingorhabdus sp. | reverse complement strand
GCGGGGCATGGGTCCATGTTCGCATATGCGACTTTGTATCTGACGGGCTATGCAAGCCCGACCATCGATGACATCAAAAACTTCCGCCAGTTGGGTAGCCCATGTGCTGGCCATCCTGAGAATTTTTTGATTGATGGCGTTGAATGCACCACAGGTCCACTGGGACAGGGGCTTGCCATGGCAGTGGGCATGGCCGTTGCCGAACGGCACCTGAATGCGCGCTTTGGCGACGACCTAGTTGACCATCGAACATGGGTGGTCGCGGGCGACGGTTGCCTGATGGAAGGCATCAATCATGAAGCGATCGGGCTTGCCGGACATTTGGGTCTCGGCCGTTTGATCGTTTTCTGGGACGATAACCGCATCACCATCGATGGCGCGACTGACTTGTCGACCAGCGAGGACATCGCCGCACGCTATCGTGCAAGCGGATGGCATGTTGAGGCATGCGATGGCCATGATTTCAACGACATAGAGCGCGCAATTCATGCTGCGCTTGCAGATAATCGTCCATCGTTGATTGCCTGCCGGACACTGATCGGCAAAGGTTCGCCAAACAAGGAAGGCACAAAGGCGCCGCATGGTAGCCCATTGGGTGCAGAAGAAATCGTCGCGACGCGGGCTGCCATCAACTGGCCCTATCCGGCGTTTGTAATTCCTGCGGATATTCTGGACGCGTGGCGGGCGACCGGTCAGGCAGGGGCAGAGGCCCATGCCAGCTGGGCAAAGCGGCTTGCGGCGTCAACCCATGCGGAAACCTTCACAAAGACCATGGCGGGAGAGGTAGATTCCGCATGGTTACAGCCGCATCTTGAAAACCTGATCGCCGCGCCGCAGAATATCGCAACGCGTAAGGCATCGGAAATTGCACTGACGGCGGCAACTGCCGCATTGCCCAACCTGCTCGGCGGGTCAGCGGATTTGACGGGTTCAAACTTTACCCGAACAGTGTCGACCAATACATTGGATAAAAACGATTATTCTGGTCGCTATGTCAATTACGGCATTCGTGAATTCGGCATGGCTGCAGCCATGAACGGCATGGCGCTGCATGGTGGCATTATTCCTTATGGCGGTACGTTCCTGATCTTCTCGGATTATTGCCGCGCCGCCATTCGTCTGTCTGCGCTTCAGGAAACCCGCGTCGCTTATGTTATGACGCATGATTCCATCGGCGTTGGTGAAGATGGCCCGACCCACCAGCCGATTGAACAGATCATGTCGCTGCGGCTGATTCCAAACCTCGACGTGTATCGCCCATGCGATACCATCGAAACCGCAGAATGCTGGGCGCTTGCTATTGAAAGCGCGCACACACCGTCGGTATTGGCGCTATCGCGTCAAAACTTGCCGCAATTGCGCATGGACATTAGCGAAAATATGTCCGCCAAGGGTGGCTACCGCCTCCGTTCAGCAAAGGCGGACCGCAAAGTGGTGCTAATCGGTACAGGTTCTGAAGTTGCTATCGCCGTTTCGGTCGCAGAGCAGCTTGAAGAAAAGGGTATTGGCGCCGACGTCGTCTCGATGCCCAGCTGGGAGCGTTTTGACGCTCAGTCGGCTGCCTACAGGGCCGGCGTTCTGCCGTCGGATACGTTGCGCGTATCTGTCGAAGCGGGCACGACGATGGGCTGGGAACGTTATGTTGGTGACGGTCTTCGGATCGGGATCGATAGTTTCGGTGCATCGGGCCCAATTGATGCACTTTATGACCATTTCAGCCTGACCGCCGATAAGATTACCGCGCAAATTCTCGCTAAACTTGGCTGATTGGAGCACGCATGACTATTAAAGTAGCTATTAACGGATTTGGCCGCATCGGTCGCTTGGTGGCGCGCGCGATTTTGGAGCGTGATGACCATGATCTGGAATTGGTGGCGATTAATGATCTCGCGCCAGCCAAGGCAAACGCATTATTGTTCAAGCGCGATAGCGTGCATGGCCCGTTCCCCGGAACAGTAGAAGCGGATGGCAATGACATCATCGTCAATGGCGAGCGCATTCACGTCACCGCCGAACGCGATCCCGCCAATTTGCCGCATGCCGCAAATGGCGTCGATATCGCTTTGGAGTGCACCGGCTTCTTCACCGACCGGGCAAGCGCAGAAAAGCATCTCGCTGCGGGCGCAAAACGCGTTTTGATTTCGGCACCTGGCAAAAATGTCGATAAAACCGTGGTATTCGGCGTCAATCACGACGTTTTGACCTCAGCCGATGTGATCGTTTCGAACGCGAGCTGCACCACCAACTGCTTGGCACCACTTGCGAAAGTGTTGAACGATGCAATTGGTATTGAACGCGGTTTGATGACCACGATCCACAGCTACACCAACGATCAGAAAATCCTCGACCAAATCCATGATGACATGCGCCGCGCACGTGCTGCCGCGATGTCGATGATTCCGACAACAACGGGCGCTGCGCGTGCGGTCGGCGAAGTTATGCCTGAACTAAAGGGTAAGCTTGATGGTTCGGCTATTCGCGTACCAACACCCAATGTCAGCATCGTCGATCTGACCTTCACGCCTGCGCGCGATACCACGAAGGAAGAGGTCAATGCGCTGTTGAAGGCCGCATCTGAAGGCGCTTTGAAGGGCGTTTTGGCCTATTCCGACGAACCGTTGGTATCGATCGATTATAATCATTGCCCAGCGAGCTCGACCATCGACAGCCTTGAAACAGCCGTCATCGATGGCAAGCTTGTCCGTGTCCTTAGCTGGTATGACAATGAATGGGGTTTCTCCAACCGCATGGTTGATACCGCAGGCGTCATTGGAAAGTTGCTTTAATCATGGCCTTTCGCACGCTCGACGATCTTGGCGACATAAAAGGAAAGCGCGTATTTGTGCGCGTGGACTTGAACGTGCCGATGGCCGACGGGCGTGTGACCGACGAAACGCGTTTGCGGGCGTTGTTGCCCACCGTCAGCGAACTTGCTGATAAGGGAGCCAAGGTTCTATTGCTTGCCCATTTCGGCCGTCCGAAGGGCGCGAAGCATAGCGAAATGTCGGTTTCGATGGTTTTGGATGCGCTGCAAGCGGTGCTTGGCCGCGAAGTCATGTTCGTGCCCGAGATTGCGGGTGATATCGTTGCGCAATCCATTGGCATATTGGCGGATGGCGACATTGCCTTGCTTGAAAATACCCGGTTCTGGCCGGGTGAGGAGCAAAACGACCCCGAACTTGCACGCGCTGTGGCCGCCAATGGCGACTATTACGTAAATGACGCCTTTTCGGCGGCACATCGCGCGCATATGTCGACCGAAGGGCTCGCACATATTTTGCCCGCCTATGCCGGTCGTTCAATGGAAGCGGAACTGAAGGCGTTGGAAGCAGCGCTGGGTTCACCGGAACACCCGGTCGCTGCCGTTGTGGGCGGTGCAAAGGTATC
>CAZCXQ010000144.1:0-5477 GCA_964502655.1 uncultured Sphingorhabdus sp. | reverse complement strand
TTGCGGCCTTCCCAGACGATATAGGCACCCATGGCTGAGGTCACGAGATCGCCGAGGACTGGCACCAAGCCAATAACGGTGTCTAAACCGACCGGAATTTTTGTGCCAGGAATGTGAAATGCCCGCTCAAGCACCTTTTCGAGCGCCTCGACGCGCATGCGAACGGCCCGTGGGTCGTTGCCCATTCCGGGCAGGTCCTTGGCAATTTGTGCAAACTGTTCCTGCGAAATCGGCACGGGCATAACTCCTTTGGACCTATGTTGGGTCCCGCCCGAGATATTGCAACAGGTGCCAGCCCCGCCCGTTGGCAAAGTGCCCCAAAAGCCCGGGTCGCACGACCGACCAGCGCAGCGGATTGGCAATCGGAATAAAGCCGACCGTGGATTGCACTTCCGCCTCCGCCTGCCCCAATAATTGCGCGCGCACCGCCATGTCCGTTGTCATGCGCGCCTCTGCAACGATTGCGTCGGCCCGCGCGCTGCATATCGCGGCAAATTTGCAGGACAATTGGTCCAGATACCATGCAGGGCTGGATTGCTGTGCCGTCAGGTCAATCAAACGCAGGTCATGCGGCCGGTCGGCGGTCACCCGCTCAATATCGACACCCACGGCCGCCAGATCAGCGCGCAGGCGCGCAAAAAATATGCGGCTGCCATACCCACGTGGCAGGGCAACACGCAAAGGCCGGATCGCACCGTTTGCACGCTTCCAGTTTGCGATGCTTGCCGCCGCCATCGACCGCCTTTGGTCCATGGATGGCGCGGCCCAATCGGGCCGAGAAATGTCCGCGCGGTTCGGCAAGCTTTCGGGCACCAGCGTGACCGTTTCGCGCCATGCGAATATGTCGAAAGCCGTGAGCAACTTTGGCCGGTCAATGGCCATCGCGATTGCCGTGCGGTTGTCCTTGTTCGCTAAAAAAGGCCCAGCCTGCACCACCATCAATCCAAACAAACCCGGGACAGCATCAAACTGGATCTCATTGGCATTGATCTTTGCCGCTTCGAGCAACGGGAAAGTTTCAAAACGGCCACCCTCAATCAAATCCGTCTGCCCAAGCACATAACGGGCGAGCACCAGCGACGCTTCGCCCCGGCGGAGCGTAACGCTTGCGGTGCCAAGAACCGCCGTCCCCTCGGCATCGATTTCATTGCGCCGCAACTGCATGGCCTGACCCAATTTCTTGGCCTGCATGGGTCCGGACCCGGCACCGCGACGTAATAATCCAAATTCGGGCAAAGCAAGCAGCTCAAGCAAATAAGGCATCGGGGCCTTCAGCCGGATTTCGACGACCTTGCCTGTCATTGCGACGACGCGGTCAATGACGGCAAGCTCTGCCCCCATGCGGCCCTTTTTGAGTTCGCTTATGCGCCGGGTCAAAAGCTGCGCGACCTCTTGCGAGTTTAGTTCGCGCCCATCATTCCACCGCGCTTTGTTCAGGCGGAAAATATAACTCATACCGTCATCATTGACGATCCAGCGGCTCGCCAACCCCGGCGCAACGCGGCCTTTTTCGTCGAAGGTAACAAGCCCCTGCGCCGTGGCACTGCGCAGATAGGCAGAGGCGAGCGGCAATGGCACAGCCGACACGTTAAAGGGCTTGGGGCGCTCCTCAATCACGTCCACGCGGACACGTTCATTGTCGACGCCCTGCGAACAACCGGCAAGTGTAGCCGACAGCAACAAAAGCAAAAGCGGCAGCAAACGGGTCATGCGGCCACCATAATCAGAATGTCGCGGTGCACAATCCACGATTCAACGGTCAGTGCAGGTGAACAGCAATATCTCGTTCGGGGCGGGCGGCAATTGTGCGGCAATCGCCTTATTCATATTGTCGATATTGGTCAGCTGGCCCGCGTCCGTTGTACATGTCTTCACATCATAACGCTGGCGCGCTTCGCGGGCGGACTGCATGGCGTCTGTACCCGGCAGAAAACGCTCAATACGATAGATATTGGTGTCGGGGGCGTAACTCGTCACCGAAATTTGTGCATCATTGTTCGGCACAAAGCTTCGGACCCATCGGCCGCCACTTTCGACATATTGCGTGCGGCCGTTGACGCATCCGTCCGGCCGCCACGTGAAATCGACATCGGCGGTTTCGGACATGGTGATACGGCTGCGCTCGGGCTGCAGCACGCATGTCTTGGCCACTTCCGTCATGGCCGCTTCGACCGCTTCGTCCTGCGGCGCATCCGCGGTTAGGGCGGCACGCACCCTGTCGTCGACTTCGTCGAAAGAGGGGCGCGCTGCAAAAATACCGACGGCCGAAACCAGTAATATCGCGCCCGCAGCGGCAGCCGCCTTGAAACGATCCTTTTGGCCACGCTCCGAAAATTGCCACGCTGCGCCGCCGGCGACAGCACTTAAGACCAGCAGCAAAACCGCAAGCGCAATGTGGTTTTCGCGGGCAGATATCACGGCGTGTTCGGCGTCACTGCGCACTTTCCCTTCACGGCTGCGCTGCAATTCAGCGGCGACGCGGGCTTCTTTCTCAACCTTGGCGCGGGCAGCCGCTTCAAGCTCCGCCTCAGCGCGGGTCAATTCCGCAACCGAGCGGCAATCGCCACGGACTGTCCGGAATGCCACGCCTTGATTGTCGAGAAAGGCCGCAAGCTCGCGCGTTGAAATGGCGAAGTAGAACTCTGCGCCGCCATCGTTCGCAACCGATCCAAAGCTGTTGATGCCGATAACACGGCCACATGCATCGACAATCGGCCCGCCGCTATTGCCCGGTGCAATGGGTGCGGTGTGCAAAAGCGATTCAACGGACTTCGATGTCCGGCCTGAGGAAATGGTCCCCCGCGTTTTAACGGGCGGTTGAGGGCGCAGCACGTCCGCCTCGCTTTGTTCAAGTGCGACATCCACGCTGGCCGGGTAGCCAATTGCGAAGACATCCGCGCCGTCGGATACCGTGCCCGCAAATATGCTGGCTGGGACCAACGCACCCGAAGAAAGCTGCAGAAGTGCAAGGTCCTTGCGCGCGACCACGGCGGACACCCTGGCGCGATAGCTTTGCGTCCCGTCAGAGGGCACAACGACAATTTCGACACTGTCGTCGAAGCGCGCCTGTTCCACGACATGGGCGTTGGTAATGACCTTGTTACGGTCAACAACCACACCAGAACCAATGCTGACAATGGTCTGCTGGCCTTCTGCGGAGCTAAAAACGACGATGCGCACGACACTGCGTGCGGCAGCGCTAATATCACTCGCATCGGCATAAACCGGGGTCGCAGCGATCACGCCGAGAACACATGCCAATGCGAGCGCGAGCTTTTGAAGAGTTGAATACAATGACCGGACGACCATCATCGCGGACCTTGCGCTGGCCGGGTTTCGGGCGGCGCAGGCTGGATATTCACGCCTTCACGGCCAAGCTTGACCTCCACCGGCATGCCGCCGACCTCGGTATTCACGGTCACGCCCTCACCTTGGTCAATCCGGACTTCCGCATTGCCAACATCGATGGGAAGTTCGCTGAGTTCTGGCAAGTCCAACGGCTCGATCGGGCCTTCGGGGTCAGGTTGCTGACGCGGTTTAGGCCTTGCTGCAGGCGCCGCATTGCGGATCGACTGCGCCATAAAATCGCGCCAGATGCGCGCCGGCAGACCGCCGCCGTTGACGCCGCGAAGCGGGGTGTTGTCATCATTGCCAATCCAGACACCGACCACGAGATTACCCGCAAATCCGACAAATAATGCGTCGCGATTGTCTTGGCTCGTTCCCGTTTTACCATAAGCGGGGATCGACAGCCGCGCCGCGCGTCCGGTCCCCTTATTGACCGTCGCACCCAGCAAATCGAGCAACATGCTGTGCGTACGGCTGCTGAATGAACGCGGTCCGGAAAACAGCCACTCGATCCAGCCTTGTTCTTCGCGTTTGATGGCGTGCGGTTCAACGGGCCATTGGTTCCCGGCCACACCGGCATAGGCAGCCGTCAGCTCCATCAGGGTCAGGCCCGAACTGCCCAGCGCCATGCTCTGGTCCATGGTCAATGGACTGCGCACGCCGAGATCCGTTGCCGCCCGCGCCACCGCTTCGCCGCCAACTTTTTGATATAGGCGAACCGCAGCCACGTTGCTTGACTGGGCAAATGCCTGCTCCAGCGTAATGTCGCCGCGGTAATTTTGCCCCGAATTTTTGGGGCGATACGCGCCTTCATTGATCGGCGTATCGGCAATCAATGATTCCGGTGTCATCCCCGACCGGAGCGCTGCCAGATAGACAAATAGTTTGAAGGTTGACCCCGGCTGCCGCCTTGCCTGCGTCGCCCGATTAAACGCGGAATCCTTATAGCTGCGGCCACCGACCATGGCGACAACTTCGCCATTGGGGCGCATCGCAACGAGCGCGATTTGGGCATTGCCCACGGCGGATCGCGCCACGACCTTGCGGGCGATGTTCTGCAATCGCGCATCCAAGGTCGTGGTAATCCTGACGTCGGCATAACCGCTGTCGGTCAGCAACCGCGCTTGCGGAATGGCCCAGTCCGCAAAATAGGTTCCGGTAGGCAGCGTTTCCCGCACGCGAACGTCAAGCCGCGCGACGGGGGTCGCGTCGGCCTTGGCCCGCGTAATGACATTATTGGCGACCATGGCATTCAGCACCAATTGCGCCCGCTTGGCCGCGCGTTCGGGGTTCTTTGTCGGGGCAAGCCGCGATGGTGCCTGTACAAGTCCGGCAAGCATCACCGCCTGGCTGAGCGTCAGGCGCTCGGGTTGCCGGTAGAAATAATGTAAGGACGCTGCGCGCAGGCCGTAGACATTGTCACCAAAATAGACGTTCGACAAATAACGCTCAAGAATTTCATCCTTCGTCAAACGCCCTTCCAACCAGAAGGCGATAAGCATTTCGCGGGCTTTCCGCGTCAGGCTGCGCTCCGGGGTCAGAAACGTGAATTTCGCGAGCTGCTGCGTAATGGTGCTTCCGCCCTGCGTCATTCCGCTGCCCGAAAGATTCGACCAAAACGCACGCGCCAGGCCGCGAGGGTCGATACCGAAATGCGAATAAAAGCGGCGATCTTCGATGGACAAAAACGCCTGCACGACGTGCGGGGGCAGCGTGCCGACATCAACCGGTTTATCGACGATAGCCCCGTTCCGCGCGATGGGCGTGCCATCCGACGCCAGCAGCGTAATCCGCGGCGGTGCGATGGGCTGAAGCGATTTGGACAATGGCGCGGTAATCGCAAGCCACAATATCAACAATATGAACAGGCCAAGCAGGGCGGCGCTGGTTCGGCTAAACCACCACCAGCGGGTTTTGCCCAAGATACGACGCCGCGTCGACGCTGGCTTTGCATCGGGATTCCAAGGCTGTGGGTCATCGGGAAAGCGCTGCGCATAGCTTTCATCGAAGGCCGCAAGGCGGCCGTCAATATCCGAAGGAATGTCAGAAGAGGAGCGCCGGAAAAGCATCGCGTGGCTGTATTATATCGATATAACGGTGAATGCGAGGGTATATTTACGCTTTTCGCT
>CAZCXQ010000143.1:0-5494 GCA_964502655.1 uncultured Sphingorhabdus sp. | reverse complement strand
CCCGAACATACCGCAGCGACATCAAAGGCCACGCCGCCATTGCAGCCAAGCGCGTGCTGGACGATGGTGGCCGATGCAGGGAATGTCTGGTCGGGAGTGGCGGTCGCCAAAATAATCAGATCAATGTCGGACGCGGCCATATTCGCCGCCTCAAGCGCGTTGCGCGACGCCTCTATCGCAAGGCTGGACGTCGTTTCGTCGGGTTCAGCGATATGGCGAAATTTGATACCGGTGCGTTCGGTAATCCATTCGTCCGTCGTGTCGACTTTGGCTGCAAGTTCAGCGTTCGATACACGATTGCGCGGAAGCGCGGACCCTGTGCCTTTGATGACGGCATGAAGGGTGGCAACGGTCATTCCGCTTGCACCCGCGCCAGATCTTGGGTGATGCGCGCCGTAATATCTTCTTCCACCAGCCGCGCGGCGACTTCGACTGCGTTAGCTACGCCCTTCACGTTGGCGCTACCGTGACTTTTCACCACGACACCGTTCAGCCCCATGAAGACGGCGCCATTGTGATTATTGGGGTCAAGATGATGCCGCAGCAACTCGGTCGCGGGGCGCGACACCAGAAAGCCGAATTTTGACCGCAATGAACTTGTAAACGCGCGGCGCAGCAGATCGGTCACGAACCGGGCAGTGCCCTCAATGGACTTCAGCGCGATATTGCCCGTGAAGCCATCACAAACGACGACATCGCATTCGCCGCGGTTGATTTTGTCTGCCTCGACAAAGCCCTGAAAATCCATGTGCAGGCCCGTTGCATTGCGCAGATGCAAGGCCGCATCGCGCAGCTGATCGGTGCCCTTCATTTCTTCTGTGCCGATGTTCAAAAGCCGAACCCGCGGGCGATCGAAACCGAAAATGATGCGTGAATAGGCCGCGCCCATGATGGCGAACTGAACCAGGTTTTTCGCTTCACACTCGGTGTTTGCACCCAGATCGAGCATCACCACGTCGGTGTCTTCTAACGTCGGTAAAAGCGCTGAAAGCGCTGGCCGGTCGATGCCGGGCATGGTCCGTAAGGCTAGCTTTGCGGTGGCCATTAGCGCGCCGGTATTGCCTGCGCTGACTGCAGCGCTGGCTTCTCCGGTTTTCACCGCGTTTATCGCCATGCCCATGGAGCTGGTCTTGGCCTTGCGCAAAGCCGCGCTGACCTTGTCATCGCCAGTGACGACATCGTCGGTGTGAAGAATTTCGGAGGCAGCGCGCAGATTGGGATGATTATCAAGCGCCGCTTTGATGCGGACTTCATCGCCGACCAAAAGAAAGTTGAAACTTTCGTGCCGGTGCCGCGCCAACGCCGCACCTGCAATCATAACAGGCACACCCTCGTCACCGCCCATCGCGTCTATGGCGATACGCGGTTTCATGGACACCTATTATTCTCCTTTAGGAAGGATCAGGCGACTGCCACCACTTCGCGGCCATTATAATGGCCACACGCATCACACAGGTGATGCGGACGCTTCAGTTCGCCGCAATTTGGGCATTCTTGATACGCTGCAACAGTCAGCGAATCATGGCTGCGACGCATGCCGCGCTTCGAAGGGGATGTTTTTCTTTTGGGGACAGCCATCTCGGCACCTGTTCCATTTCAAAATCAATAAGTTCTAGGCCATGCTAGGCGGAAGAGGTGGTCGTGGCAAGCAATCGCCAGAATCAGCCTAAGTCAACCGCACATGTCTGTGTGAGCCGCGCGCTATACTTCTTTTTCTGGGCTTTGCAACCCGTGAGATAGCAGATAAGCAACCCAAACGAACAGGGAGAGTATATATGTTGAGTTTACCCGTAACCCTTACCATCGCTGCAGGTGCCGCTTTGGTGAACATTTGGCTCATGATACGCTGTGGGCAAGCACGGACCAGAGAAAGCGTTTCGATTGGCGATGGCGGCAGCGAATTTGTTATCCGGCGGATGCGCGCGCACGCCAATTTCGTCGAGAGCGCGCCATTTGTCCTGATCTTGATTGCCGCACTTGAGGCAACTGGCGGCACGAACAACTGGCTATGGGGCCTGGGCATCGTGTATATCGTTGGCCGGCTTGCGCATGGCCTGGGCATGGACGGCGGCGCATTGGGCAAAGGACGCATGGTCGGCACGCTGACCTCCATGCTGACGCTGCTTGGACTTGCCGGATGGGCTCTCGCCCGCGTTTACACAGCGGTACTTTAACTCACCGGGCAGCCAGAACGTCATCGGCGACAAATGCATTATGCTGTCGCTCATAACCGAACTGGCTGGTTGGTCCGTGGCCGGGGATGAAGGTAACATCATCCCCCAACGGCCATAGCTTTGTCGTAATCGCATTGATGAGGTCCGCGTGGTTCCCGCGTGGAAAATCGGTGCGGCCGATAGAGCCCTGAAACAAGACGTCACCAACAATCGCAAGACGACTGGGCGCGTGATGAAAAATCACGTGCCCCGGCGTATGTCCGGGGCAATGAATTACATCTAGTGTCAGGTTGCCCACGGTGACCGTGTCGCCATCCACCAGCCAGCGATCTGGTTCGAACGTATGTGCTTCCATACCCCAGCGTGCGCCGTCATCGTCGAGCTTTGCAATCCAGAAGCGGTCATCTTCGTGCGGCCCCTCAATAGGCAGGCCTAATTCTTTTGCGAGCATTCCGGTCTGGCCGCAATGGTCAAGATGGCCATGCGTTACCAATAGCTTTTCAAGCTCAACCCCCGTCTGCGCCACAGCAGCTTTCAACTTATCCAGATCACCCCCCGGGTCGACGAGCGCCGCCTTGTTCGTTTCGGTACACCAAAACAGCGTACAATTTTGCTGAAGCGGCGTCACCGGAATGATGGCGGCTTTTAGGGGCGGTGCTTTGGTTGCGGCAGATGTGACGTTCGACATGCGGCACTATGTGGCGGACTGATGCGCGTGAGGCAAGCCTTCAGAGCCGACGCCCTGCCCACACCACCCGGCCGATCACCGTAACCGTTGCGCCATCAACATCTGGCCAGTCGGGATAATTGGGGTTGTCGGAAAGTACCGACAGCCGCCCCCGCGGCCCTTGCGCCAGACGTTTGACCATCAACATATCATCCAGCCGGATAACATGGATGCCATCACGCACCGCTTGGGTCGCCGCGCGGTTATCGACCATGATATCGTCACCATGGTTCAGCGTTGGCGACATCGACTCACCATCGACCCGGATGAGAGAGAGCTTGGCTGGATCAAGCCCCATCCTGCGCAACCATTTTTCATCAAAGCCGATCTTGCCCGCAAGCGCCTCGCCATCGTGCATTGCGCCTGCACCTGCAGAAGCACCGACAGCCAGCTTTGGAATGAGGCGAATTCCAGACGTCACCTCCGTGTCTGCGGATTTGCCTAACAAAACCTCATCAACACCGAAATATCGCGCCAATATGCCGCGCTCGGTCTCCGGCAACTTCTTGGGCGTTCCGCGTTTGATAAATTGCTGGATATAGGCCGGATTGCGACCCACCAGCTTCGACAATCCGGCAAAATCTTCGCCACTTTCCAAAATGAGCCGCTCCAGAACAGCTCTTGGTTCTTCCTCCATCGTCATCCCTCCGCTTCGGTTGGAAATTTCCTAGACTTGTAGGATTTATCCTATCAAGTTTGTTCTATATTTGTTCTAACTGATTCGGGCAAGCAAATCCGGGTCGAACATGGAGGAGACATTATGCATATCAAACGCCTGATTGAACGGTTTCTGCGTGATCAGGGCCTTCCTCCCACCAAATTCGGGCGGTTGGCGGCGCGCGATCCGCGACTCGTGCTCGACATCAGAATGGGTCGAGAAATCAGACCCGAAATGGAGGAAAAACTGCGGGCATTCATGTGCAGCTATGGCGAGAGGTCCGACGCACGCGCGAGTGAACGGCAATGACCCGGCAAGCACCGTCCCGCAGCCTTGCCCGCAGCCTTGTACGTGCGCTTCACGCATTAATGCCCCAAGCAAGCATCTCGATATTGCACGAGCGGCCTTGGCATAGCCTTACATTTAGCGGCGCCCAAATATGTCTGTCCGTTGCGCTGCCGGTAACCGCCGCCGAACCGCCTTCGGCCGTCGCGCAGCTGTTAGAAGATCATGAATTCTCGTTACCGAGCCAACTGGTGGCAGACATCGCCATAACCGAGACCGCAATATTCGACGGCCAATACCGCCTGATTATCGATGCTCTTTTACTGGAGGATTAGCGCATGCCAAAAGGTTGTTAAGCGGCGCATTCGGCCTTACACATAAATAATGACAGCAAAATCAGCACCAGTAATTCAGCGCATTCAACCAGACGCAGTAATTCCACGCATCCAATATTATTGGGACGCAATAGCGGCGTGGGTTCAGGGCAATGTCTTTGAACTGGGCATTGCAGTTGGCGCCGCGATTATCGTTTTCGTCGCACTCAGCTGGCTGAAACGGATTGCGTCCAAAATTGCGCGTGAAAGCGAACATCGCGCGCATGTAAAATCAATCGTCGCACGCACTTTGGCCCGCACCAGCAAGTTTTTCCGGATCATGGTGTCGATTGAGCTGGTGAACCAGATTGCCAATGCGCCTGATGCGCTTGCTCATGCCATCGACATTTTATTCACCATCGCGATCGTTACCCAGGTCGCGATCTGGCTGCGCGAAATCATATTGGGTATGATTGAGCGGCGCGCCGGTGAAGGGCTGCACGAACATGAGACGCTTCAAAGTGCGATGGTCTTAATCCGGCTGCTCGTCAGCTTTGCATTATTCGCCGTTGCTGCAATCGTCGTGCTGGACAATCTCGGCGTGAACGTCACTGGCCTTGTTGCTGGCCTTGGCGTTGGCGGCATTGCCATTGGCCTTGCGGCCCAAGGGATTTTCTCCGATCTGTTTGCGGCCATCTCGATCATTTTCGATAAGCCATTCCGCCGCGGCGACACGGTGTCGTACGACAATACAACCGCCCGGGTCGAAGTCATCGGCATGAAAAGCACAAGGCTGCGCGCGCTGACGGGTGAAGAGAAGATAATCTCCAACAGCAAATTGCTTGAGAAGGAAATCACGAACAACACGCTGACGCTATATCGCCGGGTCACCTTTGTCCTGACACTTGTGTACCAAACCCCGCCTGCCCTTGCGAAGCGGATCCCGGAAATTTTGCGCGAAGTCGTCGAAAGCAATGGCGCGCAGTTTATCCGCGCTGGGTTCAATAACTTCGCCGCAAGCTCGCTCGATTTCCATCTCGTTTTCGATATCGAAAGTGACGATGTGGAGGTTATGTTTCGGGCGCGGCATGACATCGGCATTGCCATTATCGACCGGTTTGCCCGTGAAGGCATTTCCTTTGCCTATCCCACACAAACGACATTCACCGCAGCCCCCGATGGCCATATGGTCATGCCCTATGCGCCGCCTGCTCCTGCGCCCAAAGCCTGATTCGCGGATGAGGGGTTGCTGGCGCGCAAGCTTGCCGAAACGGCAAATCGACGGGGCTTGTATTGGGCGCTCGAAAGCGCCACGGTGCAGCCAAATAGTTTGGAG
>CAZCXQ010000142.1:0-5602 GCA_964502655.1 uncultured Sphingorhabdus sp. | reverse complement strand
CCATGAATCGACCAACATCGCCTTCAACGGCGCGTTGCGGTCGCCCTTTGGCGGGGGAATGCGCGTGACCACGGCCTCCAACACTTCATCAATGCCGATACCCGACTTCGCCGATGTCAGCACCGCATTGTCGGCGGGCAAGCCAATGATTTCCTCAATCTCGGCCTTCACCTTGTCCACCTCTGCCGCGGGCAGATCGATCTTGTTGATGACGGGCACGATTTCATGGTCATGCTCAATCGATTGATAGACGTTGGCCAGCGTCTGCGCCTCAACACCTTGCGCGGCGTCAACGACCAGCAACGCGCCTTCGCACGCGGCGAGGCTGCGGCTGACTTCATAGGCAAAGTCGACGTGGCCGGGCGTGTCCATCAGGTTCAGCTGATAGGTGATGCCGTCCTTCGCGGTATAATCCAGCCGCACCGTCTGCGCCTTGATCGTGATGCCGCGTTCTTTTTCAATGTCCATATTATCAAGGACTTGGCTCGTCATCTCACGCGCCGTCAAGCCGCCCGTTTGCTGGATCAGCCGATCCGCAAGGGTCGACTTCCCGTGATCAATGTGCGCGATTATGGAAAAGTTACGGATAAGCGAGAGTTCGGTCATGAGCCGCCCCTAGCAGGGCAGCCCCGCCCCTTCAAGCATGGCGGAACGCCTGTATCACGCTATGTGAATTGGGGATAATGGATGCGGGTGTGTGGGAAAGTGGCTTTTGGAGCGGACGGCTCCTCTCCATCGACTTGCGAATTTGATACCAGCCTGCGTCTGTGCGATTGAGCTTTAGTTCCTCCCTAATCTTGTGTGGGAAGTCGATGGCAAAGAAGCGGCGACACAGAACCGTCGTGTTCAATGTTGGAATATAAACCTTCACTGTCCGACGAGATCTGTTTGCACAAATGTTTCTATCGTGCTGCGGTTTTCCAAATTTCATAGGCCACTGGTACCATGGCTATTTGGTCATCAGGCACACGCTGCCCCTCGGAATCTAAAATATATTCGCCGTTGGGGTGCCGCAAGAAAACTGTGTTTCCCCGCTTGTCGATGCCAGACGTGGCTGGAGCCGACATAAACACCGACCCTCGCGTATCAATGATATCTTTGTCGGAATCGAGATATTCCTGATGAGAGAACTTCTGCACGATCAATACGCTCGGATTGTTAACACCCTTATTGCGTCCGAAGGTATCTTTTGGAAGCGCAACAGATGCGATGATTTTGGAACGACGGATTAGCCAATCACGAAGGAAAGACAATCCAGGGTTGTTTAAGATGCCATCGGGCAAAACTAGCCCCATGATGCCACCAGGCTTCAGAAAATTCATTCCGGCTTCCAGAAACAATTGTTCCGCCGGCATCATCGAACGGCGGTTTTTCACACCCCAACTTGCAATCTGATACTGCGAAAGCACATGGGAATCGTCAACCGTCACTTCGGTCCCAAAGGGAGGGTTGGTAATTACAACATCCATTGAACCGAACGGAATCGATCGCCGCGCTTCTTCCGACCATTCACCAGGCCGTGTGAGCGAGCTAGCGCGATGGACGTTCGTCGAACCGTCGCCGTGCATAACAAGGTTCATTTGCGCTGTTCTTACTAGAAAAGGATTGATGTCAGTCCCGTAGAGGTGATTGCCACAAATTTCCTTAATTCGGTTCCGGACGCTAATCGCAGGTTCTTGGTTACCCCGCTGAATTTCTTGATTGGTTAAGATTGTTCGAAGATTGTCGATCCATGACACCAAAAATCCACCTGTTCCACAACAGCAGTCGATTACCTTTAGGGTGCTAAGCGATGTCTCTGGAAAGTGGGACATAATCATCCGCACAGTCATGTCGCAAACGTTGCGAGGGGTAAAATATTCGCCGCGATCGCCACGCAAATTCGCGCCGACCAAGGTTTCGTATGCCTCACCCTTTACGTCGGTAGCGCTATTGAGAATGGAGATGAATTGCAATTCGCCAACCACATATGCAGCGACAGAGGGCTCTAATTGAATGGTTTCATCGGCAAGAAAAATAAAAGGGTACGCAACTTTTACATGTTCAAAAAGCGGCTTTAGCCTATCTTCCACGAGCTTTCGCTGTCCGCCAATCGACTTTTTTTCAGTCGGAGAAATAGAAAAATCGAGCTCTAGGCTGCCTTCCTGCTCATCGTAAGTCTTGCAGAAAATGAGCTTAAGCATTTCATGAAATGCCTCCGCCTTTTGCAAACCGCCGTTGGCGTGAATGTAGTTATGGCAACGACGGAACACCGATGTCAATTCGTGTACAATCTTGAGGTCTTTTCTTAGTGGCCTGCGCGGTAGATCATCTCCAAACCTTGGGATATCTGCTACCCGACTAATAGATTGGTCATCCGCCTTCTCATAACCGCGCATTTCCTGCCCAACCCATAGCCCGAATTTTGCAGCACTAGCGGCCATGTACCCAACAAGTTGGCCGTCACCATCTTTCGCGTCAGACGGCTTTATGTCATCCCGTTTCACCTCAATACAAATCAGGATATTTTCTTGCTTGTGTTCGGCTCCTGCGCGGAAAACCGTTAAATCGCAACGCTTGTTTGCACGGCCCATTTTGATTTTGGTTTCAACGCCGATGTCAGTTTTCGGATAACCATAATCTTCAACGAGCGCTCGTGCCCAGCGTTGTCTTACGTTTTCTTCCGGCTTATCGTCACGCAGCACACCGGTGATAAAGCATAACACTTTACCGGGCGGCACCAACGGTATAATGTTATTACCATTAATCATATTTATAGGGCCTCCGTCAGATTGTCTCGTGCCTGTTGCATCAGCATCAAGGCATCGTTCCGCATCTTATCGGCCTGGCCAGCGATTTTGGAGATCGCGTTAATGGTTGCGTTGTCCAGCACTGGCACAAGGCAAGATGCTACCTGATCATCAGTCACATGATCAATCTGACCGCCGTGGGTGTGCCCCAGTATTTGGATTTGAGCAAACGATGAGGTCAGATATGACCGTAAGAAGCCCAGCATATTCGGCTCGTGCGGAATTATTCTTACCAAGTCATGAGTACCAACCCAACCATCCAATGCTTTAGGGACATCGAAAACACGCCCAATGGTTCCTGAGCACGTCATCAAGATCATACCATTATTAACAATTAGCGGTCGAAAATTCACAACAGAAGCACGCGATAAAAACCGCTTTTGCGCAGGAACACCCAATGCAAAATAGCTCATGAGGTCGGTTGCGTTAAGATAAGGGACACCGTATCTGGCCTCCTTCGCCCAAATACGGGTAAACATTCCCGGCAAACGCACGTCGGCGAATTCAGACAACGGCTTTAGTTCAATACCGAGACTCTTCAAACGGCGATCGTTTTCGATAACCACTGGATCATAGTGCTCCGCATCAAGTCTGACCTGGTCTTGGCTAATCACATCAGTAACAGGGACCCCCCAACCTATTGGCAAAGTCAGTTCCCTAATCAACTCCGCATAATCAGGAGCATCATCAGCGCTGGGCAGTGAATGTGCACCCTGCTCAGAACCGTCAGGGCCAGCTTCAAAGTTGGTTGTGATTGCCCGGATTAACGATTCATTGTCAGCCATTCCGATCAACCTTGTACGGCTGGCTTTTTTTTTACGTTAGCCCTCCATAGGCCCAAATAGCCATGCATACCCATATGAATTGCCCCTCCCCGGAACCCATAAGACGTTATAAAGTTCACCTTTTGTGACATTTTGTTTTATGTGTGTCTACGGTTATTCTGGATTTTATTTTGGCGGGCTTATTGGGTCGCCTGACGCCACCGACCCCCCCTTGAAATGTAGGATTTGCCCTGCGATCATCGGCGCGGTCATCGGTAACTGCCCCTCTGGCTGATCGGGGTTCGCACAACAGCCGCCTCAATCGTTAAAGCGACAAAGGGGACAATCATTTCATCGCCGCAGGTGTCGTTTGTATCCTTAAGGGCAAAATCCGGTCCTCTTGCGGGTGCTGCGCCACCGCGGAATTGCCTGTGATCGGCGCAGGCCGGGGTTGACCCTCACCGCCTGCGGCTCTATACGACGTTCAACATCTGCCCCATCGGGATTGGCCTTGTCGTCGCGCAACTTGGCTAAAGCATTGAAGGGTCTGGATTTTCACATACGCGAAACGGCTGCACGGCAGGACCCGATTCTTCGGACCTTTGCCATGTGGCCTTTTCTTGTCTGGTGAAAACGAATTTAGCGCGTTTGACATTTCTAACTGAGGCAAAGCACCTTATGGCAACCCGCACCGCTCCTGCGACACTCTCGCGTCAAAAGCGTATCCGCAAAATCTTCGGTAACATCCACGAAGTTATCGACATGCCCAACCTGATTGAGGTTCAGCGCGAAAGCTATGAGCAATTCCTGCGCTCTGACCCGTCCATTGGTTATGTATCCGGCCTCGAAAAAACGCTGCGCAGCGTTTTCCCGATTAAGGATTTTGCCGGAACGTCGGAACTCGACTTCGTCCATTACGAACTCGAAGATCCCAAATATGACGTTGAAGAATGCCGTCAGCGCGGAATTACCTATGCCGCACAGATGAAGGTGACATTGCGCCTCATCGTGTTTGAGGTTGACCCCGACACCGAAGCGCGTTCGGTCCTCGATATTAAGGAGCAGGACGTATACATGGGCGACATGCCGCTCATGACGCATAACGGCACCTTCTTCGTTAACGGTACAGAGCGCGTTATCGTATCGCAGATGCACCGTTCGCCGGGCGTTCTTTTTGACCATGACCGCGGTAAAACGCACTCGTCGGGCAAATATCTCTTCGCCGCGCGCGTTATTCCGTACCGTGGTTCGTGGCTCGACTTTGAATTTGATGCCAAGGATATCGTCAACGTCCGTATCGACCGTAAGCGCAAATTGCCGGTCACGACCTTGCTCTACGCGCTGGGTCTGAACGACGAAGAAATTCTGAGCCACTTCTACGACCGCGTGACATTTGAACGTGGCACCGGTGGCTGGAAAATTCCGTTCAACGCGGAACAATGGCGTGCGTCGAAACCGATGTTCGACATCGTCGATGCAAAGACCGGCGAAGTCGTGTTCCCTGCGGGCACCAAGGTTACGCCACGCGCCGCGAACAAAGCGGTCAAGGATGGCCTGACGCATCTGCTGATCCCGACCGAAGAAATCTTTGGCCGTTATTCGGCATTCGACCTGATCGACGAAAAGACGGGCCGGATTTATGTCGAAGCCGGTGACGAAATCACCGCTGAAAACTTGGAAGCGCTCGACAAGGCCGGCATCGACAGCATTGAGCTGCTCGACATCGACCATGTCATCACCGGCGCATGGATGCGCAACACGTTGAAGGCTGACAAGGCAGAGAACCGCGACATGGGCCTCGATGCGATCTACCGCGTCATGCGTCCTGGCGAGCCGCCAACGCGCGAAACCGCAGAAGCATTGTTCGCTGGCCTGTTCTTCGATCCAGACCGCTATGACCTGAGCGCCGTTGGACGCGTGAAGTTGAACATGCGTCTGCAGCTTGACGTTGAAGACACGCTCACCACCTTGCGGACGGAGGATATCCTCGCCGTGGTCAAGGAACTGGTGAACCTGAAGGACGGCAAGGGCGAAATCGACGATATCGAT
>CAZCXQ010000141.1:0-5615 GCA_964502655.1 uncultured Sphingorhabdus sp. | reverse complement strand
GTTTCCGCAGCGGGCTTTTGTTAAGTGTCGAACGACGTCGAATTAATAACGATAATGGTCTGGCTTAAACGGACCTTCGGTCGATACGCCGATATAATTCGCCTGCTTGTCGGTCAGCTTGGTCAGCTTAACGCCAAGTTTTTCGAGGTGCAGCGTCGCGACCTTCTCGTCGAGATGCTTTGGCAGAACATAGACCTGGTTTTTATAATTTGCTCCGTTGGTCCAAAGCTCAATTTGCGCGAGCACCTGATTGGTGAAGCTTGCCGACATCACAAAGCTTGGATGTCCGGTTGCACAGCCGAGGTTGACCAAGCGGCCCTTTGCAAGAACGATGATCTGCTTGCCGTCTGGGAATTCAACCAGATCCGTGCCGGGCTTAACTTCCGTCCAATTGTAGTTGGACAAAGCCGAAATTTGGATTT
Organism: uncultured Sphingorhabdus sp.; assembly: GCA_964502655.1. Lineage (GTDB taxonomy): Bacteria > Pseudomonadota > Alphaproteobacteria > Sphingomonadales > Sphingomonadaceae > Sphingorhabdus_B. The sequence continues at coordinate 5,193 of CAZCXQ010000141.1, read as the reverse complement.
CGCTGTCAAAGTGGCCGATGTTGCACACGATGCTCATAGGCTTCATGTTCATCATATGCTCGGCGGTGATGACGTCCGCGTTGCCCGTGGCGGTGCAGAAAATATCTGCGCGCTGTACAGCCTCTTCCATGGTGACGACTTCAAAACCTTCCATCGCGGCCTGCAATGCGCAAATCGGGTCGACTTCAGTAACCATCACGCGCGCGCCACCATTGCGCAGCGACTGGGCCGAACCTTTGCCGACATCGCCAAAGCCAGCAACACATGCAACCTTACCAGCCAACATGACGTCGGTGGCACGGCGGATGGCGTCTACAAGCGATTCCTTACAACCATAAAGATTGTCGAACTTTGACTTGGTAACGCTGTCGTTTACGTTGATCGCAGGGAATGGCAGTTCGCCCTTCTTTGCGATTTCATAAAGGCGATGCACGCCCGTCGTGGTTTCTTCCGAAACGCCCTTCAGGTTCTTCACGGTTTCCGTCAAATAACCCGGCTTCTTGGCAACAAATGCCTTCAGCGCGCGCTGGAATTCAACTTCTTCTTCATTTTCAGGCTCGCCAAAGGTTTCGCCGCGCTCAAGCTTTGCACCCCAAAGCGCAAACATCGTTGCGTCGCCGCCGTCGTCGAGGATGATGTTCGCCGTGGTTTCGTCACCCCAATCGAAGATGCGACCGACATAATCCCAATAATCGGCAAGGCTTTCGCCCTTAATTGCGAACACAGGAATATTTTGCGCGGCAATTGCCGCAGCGGCGTGATCTTGTGTCGAGAAGATGTTGCATGTGGCCCAACGGACATCTGCACCAAGCGCTGTCAGCGTCTCGATCAGAACCGCCGTCTGAATGGTCATGTGCAGCGAACCGACAATCCGCGCGCCCTTCAATGGCTGCGATGCGCCAAATTCTTCGCGCAGCGCCATAAGGCCGGGCATTTCGGTCTCGGCAATGTTTATTTCTTTGCGACCGAAATCGGCCTCATTAATATCGGCAATGACATAATCGTTGAAAGCCACAGGCTTGGTCTCCGGGAGGTTTTTGATGCGACCGCCCTTAGCTGTAGCTTTCAACGAAATCAAATATAAAGATTGCTTTATATGGCAATGCAGCCGGCTATTACGTGATTTGAGGAACGCAATTTACGATCGCAAAGGAACCGCTACTTGACTTGCCCGAGCGGGTCCCGGAATATGCAACCAACCCCACATTCAAAAGGAATCCAAATATGAGCATCTCCGTTGGCGACAAAATCCCTGACGTTAAGTTGGTAAAAGCGACCGCTGAAGGCCCGCAGCCCGTTCAATCCGCAGAATATTTCGCAGGCCGCCGCATTGCACTATTCTCGGTACCCGGTGCATTCACACCAACCTGCTCTGCACGTCACCTTCCCGGCTTTGTTGAAAAGTCCGATGAGCTTGCAGCCAAGGGCATTGATGAAATCGCCTGCACCGCCGTGAACGACGCCTTCGTGCTTGGCGCGTGGAACAAGTCTGGCGGATCAGACGCGATCACCATGTTGGCAGATGGCAATGGCGATTTCGCGGCTGCACTTGGCCTCGAAATGGACGGTTCGGCATTTGGCATGGGCAAGCGCGGTCAGCGTTTCTCGCTTGTCGTCAATGACGGCGTCGTGGAACATGTGAATGTCGAAGCCCCCGGTGACTTCAACGTTAGCTCCGCTGAATATATGCTCGGTCAGCTTTGATAATTAGCAAATCTGCCCTTTTGGGTATTTAAAGGGAGGGGCAACCCTCCCTTTTTTTGTTGCGATAATAGGAAAATTCGGTGATGTGTATCTATGCCTAGTGAACACGCTCAAAACATCATTAATCAACTCGTTACCGAATATGACGCCTCGGTAAAACGCTTACAAACCGCACTCGCACATTATTTGAAGGACCGAACTCCGCCTTCATCCGACCAACGCGCCAACAATGATTTCTGTTACCCCGAATTGGTCATAACCTATGCCGGTAAGCAGCGCGAGACGCAGTCCAACCTTGCATTTGGCAAGCTTGAAAAAGTCGGAACATTCCGGACCACAGTTACCAAGCCAGATTTGTTTGCAGAATATATTGGCGAGCAGCTCGATCTGCTGATGGAGCAATATGAGCTGGAGATTTCCGTTGGCCGCAGCAAACAGGAAATTCCCTTCCCTTATGTTCTCGACGGGTCGGCCGATCTGGAATTGGGCACGGTCAGCCCCAATGAGCTCGCACGCCATTTCCCCACGACCGAGCTTGCCGACATTGGCGATGAAATCGCCGATGGATTGCTTCGGATCAAGGGCAATGCCAGCGCCCCGCTTGCGTTGTTTGACGGCCTGCGCACCGATTTCTCGCTCGCGCGTCTGCGGCATTATACCGGCGCGCCCGCCGAGGATGTTCAGCATTACATCCTGTTTACCAACTACCATCGCTATGTAGATGAGTTTGTCAGTTGGGCATGCACGCAAGTTGGCAATGGCCGCTACACTGCCTTGTCGGGCGCTGGCGGCCTATATGTGGACAAACCTACCGATAACGCGGCGCAGCTGGTTGCCGACAGCACATGGCGGCGGCACCAGATGCCTGCCTACCATCTTATCGCGCCAGACAGGTCGGGGATTACCCTTGTTAATATCGGCGTTGGGCCTTCCAATGCGAAGACCATCTGCGACCATTTGGCGGTGCTACGCCCCGAAGCATGGTTGATGATTGGCCATTGCGGTGGCCTTCGTGAAACGCAGCGGATTGGCGATTATGTCCTGGCGCATGCCTATCTGCGCGACGACCATATCTTGGATGAGGTGCTTCCACCCGAAATTCCAATTCCGCCCATCGCCGAAGTGCAGCAAGCACTGGCAAGTGCGGCAGAGCATGTTTCGGGGACCAGCGGTGCCAATCTGAAACGGCGTATGCGCACGGGCACAGTTGTCACGACCGACGACCGCAATTGGGAGCTGCGTTATTCGGCATCGGCGCTGCGATTTTCGCAAAGCCGTGCGATTGCCATCGACATGGAGTCCGCGACCATTGCTGCGCAAGGATATCGCTTCCGCGTGCCCTATGGCACATTGCTATGCGTGTCCGACAAACCGTTGCACGGCGAAATCAAGCTGCCGGGGCAAGCCAACCGTTTTTATGAAGAAGCGATCGCTGCCCATTTGCAAATCGGCATCCAGACATGCGAACTGCTTCGGGAGGCGGGAAATAGCCTGCACAGTCGCAAACTTCGCGCCTTTAACGAACCGCCCTTCAGATAGGGTCAGGAACGAATACTGAACCAATTGATTATCCCTAAAGCATAACCAAGGAGGTACGGCCCATGCCGAAGAAACCCGAAAACACCGGACCGCTCAACAGACTGCTAAATAAGTTTCGCGCATTCGCCGACGGTTTGACGGGCGGCGCGCGTTCGGTCGCGCAATCCGCGTCGACAACGGCAAAATCTGCAGTCGATCAAGCGTCCACCGCAGCTGCGACGGCTGGATCCGTAATCAAAGAAAACCCCGGCAAGACCGCTGCTGTTGCTGGCGCAGTTATCGCAACTGCCGCAGCCGCCGTCGCTGGCAAAAAAGTGTATGACCGCAAAACGGGTGCAGCAAAGGCACCAGCGAAAAAGCCAGCTGCCAAAAAGCCGGTTACTAAAAAAGCGGCGGTAACCAAGCCCGCACCCAAGGCTGCCGCGAAACCGGCAACAGCAAAGGCATCTATGCCAGCTGCAGCTGCAAAGCCTGCACCAAAAAAGGCGGCACCGGTTAAGACGCCACCGAAGACTAAAGCTTAATCAAAAACAAAATGGCCCCGCTTTTGACGGCGGGGCCTATTTGCTTACCAGCCCTTTTTCGCGCCCTTGTTCTGCGCCTTGAGCCATTTCATGAGCGGAGCGAAATATTCCAGCATGGGCTTGCCCGACATTTCGCGCGTTCCTGTGAATGCTTGCAACGCATCTGGCCAAGGCTTTGATGCGCCCATTTCCAGCATGGCATTCAATCGCGTGCCGACTTCTTTATTTCCATAGAATGAGCAACGGTGGAGCGGGCCTTTCCAGCCCGAGATATCACAGGCCGCCTTGTAGAATTGGAACTGCAAAATCCGTGCGAGGAAGTAGCGGGTATATGGCGTGTTGCCGGGAATATGATATTTCGCACCGGCGTCAAAACGATCCGCTGGGCGCTCCACCGGCGGGACAATGCCCTGATACTGCAAACGCAAGTCGGTCCAGCCCTTGTTGTAATTGGCTGGCGTAATGGAGCCATTGAAGACGCCCCAGCGCCATTTGTCGATCAGCAATCCAAATGGCAGGAACGCAACCTTATCCATGGCTTGGCGCAGCAATAGCCCATTGTCCTTGTCGGCACCGGGAACCTTATCAGCATCCAACAAGCCAATTTGCACCAGATAATTCGGCGTAATGGACAACGCGATGGCATCGCCAATCGCTTCATGGAACCCATCGTTAGCGCCATTCAAATATAAATATGACTGCTTGTTATAAGCACGCTGGTAATAATTATGCCCAAGCTCGTGATGAATGGTCACGAAGTCATCGGATTTCACTTTGATGCACATCTTAATGCGCAGATCGTCGACATTATCGATATCCCACGCAGAGGCATGGCAGACAACTTCGCGGTCGGCGGGTTTGATAAATTGCGCGCGATCCCAAAATGTCTTGGGCAATGAGGCAAAGCCAAGCGACGAGAAAAAGCCTTCGCCGACCTTGACCATGTCCTTTTCCGCCTTGCCGCGATTGGCGCTGAAATCGCCAACTTCGGTTTGCTTGTACCCCTTAGCAACCAGCAGTTCGCCAATATCATATCCGATATCACCAGCCCCCGGAGGCGCGACGACGTCATAAATATTGCCCCATTCCTGTGCCCACATATTGCCCAACAGATCAGCGCGAATGGGCCCTGTCTTCGATTGGACCACATCGCCATATTTCTTGTTCAGCTGCGTACGGACGTAGGTGTGTAATTCGTCATACAGCGGCTTAACCTCAAGCCATAATTTGTCCGTCAGCTTGGCAAAGTCATCGGCCGGCATATCATAGCCCGAACGCCACATCGCGCCGACATCTGCATAGCCAAGTTCGGCCGCGCCCTGATTGGCGATTTCAACCATCCGGGCATAATCCTTGCCCATTGGCGCGCCGACATTGTCATGCCAGCTCACCCACATTTCTTTCAGTTCTTCGGGGTTGCGATTTG
>CAZCXQ010000140.1:0-5617 GCA_964502655.1 uncultured Sphingorhabdus sp. | reverse complement strand
TTCGTAACCGGTTAATCCAAGAGCTTGAGATTCAAAAGAAGCTGCTTCCGCCCGATATAAAAGCTGTCGTTGAGTTTGATCAAAGCCGGGATATTCGCAAGCGTCTTCAGGAACTTGCCCGCGACTTCACCCTTGCGCTGTTTTTGGTGCTCATCACGCTGCTGCCATTGGGCTGGCGCGCGTCGGTGATTGTGATGATATCAATCCCGCTGTCGGTTGCCTCGGGATTGCTGGCGATTTCGGCATATGGATTTAACCTTAGCCAGCTTGTTGTCGCGGGCTTTATTTTGACGCTTGGTTTGTTGGTGGACGATTCAATCGTCGTTGTCGAAAACATCGCCCGGCATCTCCGGATGGGCAAAGGCCGGAGCCAAGCGGCCATCGACGGCACCAAAGAAATCACCATGGCGGTCTTGGGATCAACGGGTGTTTTGGTGTTTGCCTTCCTTCCGCTTTTCTTTTTGCCGGAGGGCGCGGGCAAATTCATCCAGAGTTTTATCGGCACCATCGTGTCGACGATTACCGCCTCGATGATCGTATCGCTGACCATTGTTCCATTCCTTGCGAGTCGTATCTTGAAGCGGGAAGAGCATGAGGGCGGCAACCCGTTACTTCAGTGGCTGATGTTGAAGATCGACAGATTTTATCACCCGATGTTGCATTGGGCACTGGATAGACCACGACGGTCGGTATGGGGTGCCCTTGCGGTCACCTGCGCGGCATTCCTCTTCATCCCATTGCTCGGTTTCAGCCTGTTTCCAAATGCGGACACATCCTATTTCCGCGTCACGGTCGAGGCGGAACAAGGCGCTAGCATTGCAGAAACGGGCCGCATCGTTCGGCAAGTTTCGGAGATTTTGAAGACCGAGCCTGCGATTAAAGTCCGCGCGGAAAATGTCGGCGCGTATAATCCGCCTGTGTTTTACAATGTTTTCCAACGCGGCGAAAATCCCACCCATGGTGAAGTATTGGCTATCATGGACCATTGGGAAGGGTCCAAATCCCGGGCAATGGTTGATCGCCTGCGCAAGAAATTCGACGAGATTTCAGGCGCGCGGATAAAGCTGGTACTATTTCAAAACGGAGCGCCGTTAAATGCGCCCATCGAATTTCGGGTATATGGGCCCGACCAAGACGAGCTCAAACGGATCGCCGCCAAAATGGAATTGGCTCTGCGCGAAACGCCCGGGGCAAGAGACATCAACAACCCAGTCGCTTTTGACCGCATTGACCTTGATATCCGGGTCGATGATGCAAAAGCGGCCCTGTTGGAGGTCCCCGCAGGTGCCGCACGCCGCGCGGTCCGACTTGCCATCAGCGGGGAACGTGCTGGCACATATCGGGATGAGGAGGGTGACAGCTACCCCATCATTGTGCGGCACCCGCTTACCGATACCCAGCCCATATCGGCGCTGGAATCGATCTATGTGTCCAACCGAAGCGGACAGGCGGTTTCGTTGGCGGAAATTTCCAATCCGACCTTGGAATCAACACCGGCTGCCATCTACCGCTATAATCTGCAGCGTAATGTCAGCGTGACTGCGCAGATATCCGACGGTGCGGTCATTTCAAAGGTGAACCTGGACGCGCAGAAAAAGATGGACGCCATTGCCCTTAAGCCGGGTTACAGCATAGCGGTCGGCGGTGAGGCGGAAAAAATCAACGAGACATTTGCCGGTTTTGGTCCGGTTGTCATCGTTGCCCTATTTAGCATCTTCGCCATTCTTGTGGCCGAATTTGGCCGGTTCAAAGAGGCATTGGTTGTCGCGGGCGTTATCCCGCTGGGGACGTTCGGTGGCCTCATCGCGCTTCTTGTTACCGGCAACAACCTCTCATTCTTGGCCGTCATTGGTTTTATTGCGCTCATCGGGATCGAAATTAAAAACTCGATCCTGCTCGTCGATTTTACCAGCCAGTTGCGCGCCAGTGGTTATGCGCTACGTGAAGCCATTGAAAAGGCTGGAGAGGTGCGGTTCCTTCCGGTGTTGCTGACATCGGTGACGGCCATCGGCGGGCTTATGCCGCTCGCGCTTTTTGGCGGTAGTCTTTACGGGCCACTGGCGATCGTATTGATCGGGGGGTTGATTTCTTCGACTGTGCTATCACGTATCGTTACACCCGCCATGTATCTGTTGGTGGTACGCGGGGACGTCGCGAAGGCGCCAGATTCCATTCAAGCTTAAGGATAAGCAGATGTCACATGATGAAGCGATTTTCGCCGGCGGTTGTTTTTGGTGCACCGAAGCGGTTTTTGGCCAGCTGAATGGCGTGCACAGCGTGCAAAGCGGATATATTGGCGGGACTACCGTTGATCCCACATATAAAGAGGTTTGCGGCGGTAAAACGGGGCATGCAGAAGCTATACGCATTGCCTTTGATGCCGAAGTCATCAGCTATGCCGATTTGCTGGAGATATTTTTTGCTACGCATGATCCGACGCAATTGAACCGTCAGGGGAATGACATTGGAACGCAATATCGGTCGGCCATTTTCCCGTTGAATGATGATCAACGTGCTGCCGCTGAAGCCGGCATTGCCAAAGCCGCGGCGGACTGGCCAGCGCCCATAGTCACTGCGATTGAAGGCCCTGCAACTTGGTATCCTGCCGAAGATTATCATCAGGAATATTGGGAGGGTGAAGGCCAGCGGAACGCATATTGCCTGGCTGTCATTCCGCCCAAGTTAGCGAAGCTGAAAAAGGGATTTGCTGAACGGCTCGCCGACTCCGCATAGACAATGAAGATTGGCGCGTTAAGTATAAGTCATGACATATAAACCTGTTCGAAAAGCCGTATTCCCCGTCGCGGGTCTCGGCACCCGCTTTTTGCCAGCGACAAAGGCCATTCCAAAAGAAATGCTGCCGATCGTCGACAGCCCGCTGATCCAATATGCGGTCGATGAGGCGCGTGAAGCGGGTATCGAACAGATGATATTCGTGACGGGCCGGTGTAAGAGCGCAATTGAAGACCATTTCGATATCGCGTTCGAACTTGAGCATACAATGGCGGCGCGTGGCAAAGACACGTCGGTGTTAACGAGCTCACGCCTGACACCCGGCAACTGCGTGTATGTGCGGCAACAGGAACCACTGGGGCTTGGGCACGCAATCTGGTGCGCGCGCGACATCATTGGTGATGAGCCCTTCGCGATATTCCTTCCCGATGAGTTCATGCATGGATCACCGGGGTGCATGAAGCAGATGGTTGACGCCTATCAGAACATTGGCGGCAACGTCATCAGCGTGCTTGAAGTGCCCCGGCACGCCGTCTCCAGCTATGGCGTTATTGCGCCCGGCGAGGCGCGCGGCGCGATTACAGAGGTGCTCGGCCTCGTTGAAAAGCCAAAGGTTGAAGACGCGCCATCGAACCTGATTGTTTCGGGTCGTTACATCCTTCAGCCCGAAGTGATGCATGTTTTGGAAGGCCAAGAAAAAGGCGCTGGTGGCGAGATACAGCTGACCGATGCGATGGCGCAAATGCTCGGTAAGCAGCCTTTCCACGCCGTCACATTTGACGGAAATCGCTATGATTGTGGATCGAAAGTAGGTTACATCGAAGCCAATTTGGCGGTAGCGTTGCAAAGAGCTGATATGGCGGACGAAGTTCGCGCCATTGCGGTCAATTTACTAAAATAGGCCTATTGCGCGGAATATTGGGATTTTCGAAATGCGTTTGATAGTTTCTGCTTTGCTGTTTGTGCTCCTCCAAGGATGCGTTGCTTCTGTGGTGTCCAACGTTGTGACGGCACCGATTAAGGTTGTTTCCAAGACGGCAGATGTTTTGACCACCAGCCAATCGGAATCTGATGAAAAACGCGGCCGTGAATTGCGGAAACACGAAGAAGCGCTTGGAAAGCTTAGCCGTAAACGTGCCAAGGCGCGGGAACGCTGTGCTGACGGTGATAGAGACGCCTGCGAAAAGGCCGCGCACCTGAGCGATCAGATTGAACGCGAACAGGATCGCGCACGGTAAGCGCATTTGTCTGCCAACCGGTAATGGCTGTCGACAAACGGCCGATTTACATGAAAATTTTGTATCTCGTCGATTGCTAAGCTTTTTGGTCGAACGCAGCTTTCGCCTGAGACCTGTTGACCGTTAAGGCACCCGCATAGACCAATGGGGAAGATATCCTCGGGTCTCGTGGAGGGTTAATGCGCGTTTTTGAACTACGTTTGGTACTGTTGACGTCGGCTATGGCGGTGACGACTGTACCGTCCCAAGCTGTTGCCAATGACAGCGGTGCAAATGCCGAGGCAACTTCCGTTCGGGCCGGCAGCCGGCAATTCACACCTGATTTTTTCACCACCTACGCCCCCGTTACCGCGCTCGACATGGTGAAGCGCATCCCCGGATTTTCTATCAGTGAAGGTGAAGGGCGTCGCGGCTTTGGCGAAAATGCCGGTAATGTTCTGATCGATGGCGACCGGCCATCCACAAAATCCGATGACATATTGACGACGCTGTCCCGAATTCCGGCAAGTCAGGTCGAATATATTGAGTTGTCAGAGCAAGCGGGCGCTGACACTGAAACCCAAGGGCAGGGACAAATCATCAATATCGTCCGTAAGCGGACTGCAAGGCTCAACGGCACCTATGAAGGAACGATCGTTGCAGGAACCCGTTATGGTTTCCAGCCATCCGTGAACGCGTCTGCGACGCTGCGCCGGGGCGAAACAAGCTATGAACTGAATCTGTCATCTTATTCTGAACGGGTCTACGGATTTGGTCCTGAAGATTTTAAGACAGGCTCAGCTGTCTTGCTTGAACGGCGTTTTTACAATGGCAAAGGTGGGTATGACCAAGCTGCGCTTGGTGGCGCCCTGAAAACCAAATTGGGCGACAGCAAGGTGAACCTCAATGGCCAAGTGCGCTGGAGCGACGGCTTTGACATTCGGGAGGGTAACTATTTCAACGGTTCCGGTGTGGACATCGCTGATGAACTTTTGCTGCGCGGCGGCCCCATTAGCGATTTAAATTATGAAATTGGCGGCGACATTGAATTTTCTGCCTTGCCCAAGACGAAAACCAAAATTGTTACGCTTTATCGTTCAGGGCAGGAAACCAACGATAGTAGCATCGAAATCGCCCGAATTGGGCAGCCAGTGACGTTGTTTGAAACGCGCAGCCGTAACACGCCCTCAGAAGCCGTTGTGCGCATCCAGAATGACTGGAGTGGGTTGAGGGGGCATGCAGTCCAATTCGGCGCTGAGATCGCTTATAATCGCCTTGATGCGCGTTTCAGTGTCGCCAATTCGGTCGCAGGTGCGGTGACCAGTTTTCCGGCATCAGATGTCCTCGTTCAAGAAACGCGGTTTGAACCATTTGTCAGTGATGTATGGACACTTGGCCCATCTTGGAAAGTTGAAGCCGGCGCCATTGCCGAATTTTCCAAACTGACCTTGTCGGGTGACAGTATAGCGGAGCGGCGCTTTCAATTTATCAAGCCCCGCGCAATTGCGACGTGGACAATCAATCCGCAAACCACTTTGGAATTGCGCGCCGAGCGTCAGGTTGCCCAGCTGAACTTCAATGAGTTTGCCACGTCGGTCGACGTAACCGTCGGCAATCAGGTGGACGCTGGCAATGCAGAGCTTGTGCCCGAAAAAACAACGACTTTC
>CAZCXQ010000139.1:0-5626 GCA_964502655.1 uncultured Sphingorhabdus sp. | reverse complement strand
GCTGAAAAGGGTACAGCGTCCGCCATGCCTTCTTTGCTATATACTTGGCTTAGCGCGATGGATCGGATCCCCGCCAACGCCCCTTCCATCGCCGCAGCGACCGTGCCCGAATAGGTAATGTCATCGCCAAGATTGGCACCACGGTTGACGCCGGACAAGATTAGATCAGGCTTTGCATCTTTCATGATGACACCAATGCCCAGCATCACAGAATCCGTCGGCGTCCCCGCAACCGAATAATGTTTTTCGCCATGTTGACGAATGCGAACAGGCTTGGTCAGCGTCAGCGAGTGACCCGCGCCGGAATTTTCCTCGGCCGGTGCGACAATCCAGATGTCATCGCTCAGGGTACGGGCAATCGCTTCCAACACCTTAAGACCCGGCGCATTTACACCATCATCATTGGTCAATAAAATGCGCATCAGGCCGCAATCTCGAGCTTTGTCAGGCCGCCCATATATGGCAGCAGCGCGGCTGGAACGGTCACACTGCCATCAGCCTGCTGATGATTTTCGAGGACGGCAACCAGCGTACGGCCAACGGCCAAGCCAGAACCATTCAACGTGTGCACGAACACATTGCCTTTGCTTTCCGCAGGGCGGTAGCGCGTGTTCATACGGCGCGCCTGCCAGTCACCGCAGTTCGAACAGCTCGAAATTTCACGGTACAGCCCCTGCCCCGGCAACCAGACCTCTAGGTCATAGGTCTTGCGCGCGCTGGCACCCATGTCACCCGTGCACAGCAGCATCTTGCGATACGGCAGTTCAAGCGCTTGCAAGATACCCTCGGCACTTTCGACCATACGTTCATGTTCGGCGGCACTGTCTTCGGGGAGAACGATGGAAACCAGCTCCACCTTTTCAAACTGGTGTTGGCGGATCAGGCCTTTTGTATCGCGTCCCGCTGCGCCTGCTTCGGAACGGAAACAGGGCGTTAACGCGGTCATACGGATGGGCAGCACGCCCTCGTCCAGAATCTGTTCGCGCACGCTGTTGGTCAGCGACACTTCGGCGGTTGGGATAAGCCAACGGCCATCTGTCGTCTGGAAATTATCTTCGGCAAATTTGGGAAGCTGTCCGGTACCAAATAGCGATTCCTGACGCACCAGATAGGGCGGGGCGCATTCTGTGTACCCGCGCTGTCCGGTCTGGTAGTCGAGCATGAACTGACCAAGCGCGCGATTAAGCCGCGCCATTTGTCCGCGCATGAAGGTGAAGCGCGCACCGGAAATTGCAACACCCGTTTCGAAGTCGAGGCCAAGCACTGGCCCCAAATCGGCATGATCGCGGGGTTCAAATTCAAAACTACGCGGGGTTCCCCACCGCGCGACTTCAACATTTTCTGTCTCGTCTGCGCCGTCGGGTGTGTCGTCAGCCGGCAAATTGGGTAGTCCGGCGAGCAGCGTATCCAATTCTTCGCCTGCCGCGCGTTCCTGCTCTTCCAATGCCGGCAAAGTGTCCTTCAATGCGGCAACTTCGGCTTTCAGCGCCTCTGCCGTCGCTATATCGCCCTTGCCCATGGCAGCGCCAATGGCTTTGGACGCCTCATTGCGGCGCGCTTGCGCATTTTGCATTTCAGTCAACACAGCGCGGCGATTTTCATCCAGCGCCAGAACCGATGCAGCAGCGGGTGCAGCCCCCCTGCGGACCAGGGCGGCGTCAAAGGCTTGCGGATTTTCGCGGATATATTTTAGGTCATGCATGGTGGCTGGCTATGCCGTTCGCGCATGGTTTTCGCAACGAAAAAGGGTCGCGCGAAAACTGCACAATTTCTAACCTGTCGAAACGAGATGGTGCCTCAGGAAGGCAGTAGCTCAACACATTAACCATGTTTGGCGAGCCAAATTGAGGAAAATGGCCACATTCCGACGTGCAACTTGTAAGGCGTCCCGGGCTGGAACTGTTTGGAGCGATAGCATTTATGAAGGCACGCCGTTTCCACAGCTTTTATGCATTCTATGACTTTCTGTAACATTTGCTGCTTGTGCGGGTTTTGACGTGAGTCTATAGCGCCGGCGAGAGTGGATTTGGACGCGGCAACCTTGGTTTTGCGGGGCCCGCCAGAGGTGGAGAATCTAACATGGGCGCAAGCGCCGAGCCTCAAAAGAATACCGGAGAATTGAACAATTCCGGTTACGATATTGACCCTTCATATATCCCCAGCGAGGACGAGCCGTTCATGAACGATCGCCAGCTGAAATATTTTGAAAAACAGTTGGTTGATTGGAAAAATAGCATTCTGGCAGAATCGCAAGGCACGCTGAATCAGCTTCAGGATGGCCCTATGCGCGAACCTGATCTGAACGACCGCGCATCGAGCGAAACGGACTGGGGAATCGAATTGCGAACCCGCGACCGTCAGCGCAAACTGATTTCCAAAATCGAATCTGCGCTTCGCCGCATTACCGAAGGCGAATATGGATATTGTCAGGTAACAGGCGAGCCCATTTCACTTGCCCGACTGCGCGCCCGCCCGATCGCGACAATGACGCTTGAAGCGCAGGAACGGCACGAGCGGCAGGAACGCGTTTCGCGCGACGACTAACGCCGCAACGTGGAATGAACATGGGTGATGCAACCATGTGAAATCCATCAGATTATTCGCTGAATTAACCTTTTGGCTACACTTAGGTGCCACTGTCCAAGCCTGAATTATCGGCAATTCTGTGCTTGGTGCTGCATTATGAATGACTCATTTGGCGAAAATAGCATGTCCGTTGCAAAGCGGGGCATGGATCGCGACCGGCTATTTTTACAGGCGGTACTGCGCTTTCCCAACACAAAAGACGAACACGAAGTGCGCATTCGCAATGTATCAGCCGGCGGGCTAATGGCCGAAATCCCAACAAACGCTCCGCGCGGTGAACGGGTGGAGATAAAGCTGCACAGAATCGGTTGGGTCAGCGGTCATATTGCATGGGTAACCGACGGCCGTGTGGGCATTGCGTTTGATCACCCCATCAATCCGAAAGACGCGCGCAAGCCTGTTAACACTGGTGTGCTCGACTTGCCCCTATATCTTCAAAAGCTGAACACGACGCCGCCCGTACCTGGCAAACTACGCCGCCTTTAAATCAATCATCCAAGCAATAGATGTCGACGGGGACGGCAATCTTGTCGAGCACGCGGCCAACGGGGTAAGCTGACTTACTTCCCTGCTCAATCGCGGCCTCAAGCACGCTACGCTTCTGGGCACCATTGATCACCAATATCGCCGTACGCGCGGCAGCGATTGCAGATGCGGTCAAAGTCACCCGGTTGACCGGAGCTTCGGGCGGGAGCGGGTCTGGCGCAACACCGACGGCGCGCACATCTTTGCCGCCTTCGAGCGCGGTTTCGAGATCAGGTCCCGGGAATATCGACGCGGTATGCCCATCCGTGCCCATACCCAGCCAGACGAGATCAGGTGGCCAGTGCAGGTCCGCAAGACGGGCATTTGCTGCCCCTCCGGCCAATTTATAGTCCGCGGCATCGCTGGTGATCGGCAACACACGCGCGCCTTTCGGAATGAATATCTTCGCAATCATCGCAACATTCGACAGCGCATTGTCGACCGGAACCAACCGGTCGTCGGTCGGAATGATTGTTACACTTTTCCAGCGGATATTGGCTTGCGCCAGCTTTTCCAAAATCGGTTTTGGTGTCGAACCGCCCGGAAACGCAACCAACGCTTGGCCACGGGCATCAAGTGCACTTTCGATGATGAAGCTGACGTCGCCGACAACAGCGTCGATCAAATCTTCTGCTGCGTCAAAGTCCCACCATTCAATTTCTTCGGCCATGTGCCTTGCGTCTCCGTTAGTTGCGTAATGCCGATGCTGCCCGCGCTGCAGATTCTATCGCGGCAACATCAGGAACGCCTTTACCAACAAGCCAGCTTCCACCAACACATAAAATTTCGGGAACGGCGAGCCAGTCTGCCGCCGTTTCCTGTTTGATTCCGCCGGTCGGGCAGAATTTGCACTGACCGAACGGGCCGATAAGCGATTTCAGCGCAGGAAGACCGCCATTTGCTTCCGCCGGGAAGAATTTGAAATGTGTGAGGCCCAGATCAAGTCCGCGCATGATATCACCCGCGCTCGCAACGCCCGGAAGAAACGGAATATTCTTGGCGATGGCGGCTTTACCCAAATTGTCGGTCAGGCCAGGCGAAACGATAAACTCGGCCCCAGCCGCGATTGCGCTGTCCAGGCCTGCCACATCAACAACGGTGCCTGCACCCACAATTGCGCCCGGCACTTTCTTCATTTCGGCAATGGCATCCAATGCCGCTGCTGTGCGCAACGTGACCTCTAACACCGGCAAACCACCCGCAACCAATGCCTCCGCAATCGCGCGTGCATGCGCCGCATCTTCAATCACCAAAACGGGGATAACGGGCGCGGTGCGCATGATTTTTTCAACGGGCGACATTGGTTATTCTTCCTCAATATATTGCTGGGCATAGGCCGCCGCTGCGCCGAAAAGGCCGGGCTGCGGATGGGTGATGAGTTTAACAGGGATGGATGCCATCAGTCCTTCAAAGCGGCCTTTGGCGCGGAACCGTTCGGCGAAGCCTGAACGGACAAGACTGTCCTTGATACGCAGCCCTAGGCCGCCTGCGATAACGACCCCTGCAAAGCCGCCCTGAGCGAGCGTGATGTCACCGGCAACGCTGCCCAGCGACAGGCAAAAACGGTCAACAGCCGCCGCCGCAAGGCTATCTTCACCGGACATACCCATTTGCCAGAGCGTCTTGTCATCATATTGCTGAACCGCGCGGCCTTCGATGGCGGCCAGCGTTTCGTAAAGATCGACTAACCCGGGACCAGACACCACGCGTTCAATCGACACCCTGCGGTAGCGTTTGCGCAAGCGCGCCAATACGGCATCTTCAATGGCATCGAGCGGCGCAAAATCGATATGCCCGCCTTCGGTGGCCTGAACATGATAGGCGCCGCCGCTGCGCGCGACATGTGCGACGCCAAGACCGGTTCCCGGGCCAATGATGCTCAGCGTGCCTTCGGGTGCAAACGCCTGCTCGGGGCCCGTCAAATGGTGGAAATGCTCTGGCCCCGCTTGCGCAACCGCATGGCCCACGGCGCCGAAATCATTGACGATAACGAACCTGTCGACATTCAGCTTTTCACACACCATCGACCGGCGAATGATCCACGGGTTGTTGGTCAGCTTAATCACGTCAGCATCGACGGGCCCGGCAATGGCGATGGCGGTTGCGCGCGGAAGCGGCGCTCCGTTCATCCGCTGAAATTCCTGCCACGCGGTTTGGAAACTGGCATGCTCTGCTGTCTTCAGCGTTACCGCCTCGCCAAGGTTGATGACCTTGCCCGCATCCACTTCAGCAAGCGCAAAGCGCGCGTGGGTTCCGCCGATATCGACGGCGACAATCGCGGTCATAGCCCTGCCGCCGCGAGCATGGCTGACCCGCCCTTTTCCGCTTCATCGGCCGTAGCGCGCATCATTGCAAACAGCTCGCGTCCAGTTCCCATTTGCGCCACGGGCGTCGGGGCTGGCGTGCGACCGGCCCATTCGCTGTCGTCGACCAGCACGGACAACGTGCCGCTATTGCCGCACAGGCGCACGACGTCGCCATCCTGAAGCTTCGCAATCGCTCCGCCACGTGCCGC
>CAZCXQ010000138.1:0-5630 GCA_964502655.1 uncultured Sphingorhabdus sp. | reverse complement strand
TACCGATAACCAACCCGGCGGAGGGTTGGTCCAGTGCTACGCCGAGGATAGCGCCGATCAATAAACCGAGAGCGACGAAAATGCCGCCGGCAAGGCGGGGCTGATTGTTTTGTGTTTCAGACATGATTGCTCTTTGCCACCAAGTGCCGCAGCCTAGCAAGCCCGATGTTCATGCTTAATTTGCGCTAACCAATTGCTTTGACGGAAACGCGACACGCAATTTGTAATAGGGCTTTGCAGATGGGCCAATCCTCCCAGGCCCGTCTGCGCCCCAAAACAACCATCGAAAGCCGCTGTCTCTATGTATCTGCCGCTCTACGTCGAACCGCGCGATGTTGCTGAAGCCACGACGTTAATGGACACATTCGGTCCCAAAGCGGGCATCGAAGCCGCCGAACGCGCGGTAAAGAGCCGTAATGTTGGCAATCATCGGCATTACTGCCGCTGGCGCCAGATCGAACGCCTCATCATCATGCTGAGCGCGAACACAACTTTGGGAACCATTCACTGACGCTGAAAGTCAGCTATCGTCCTCAAGCGACAGCAACGATGCGTTGCCGCCCGCGCTTGTTGTATCGACAGATGTCGTCCGTTCGGCGCAGAAGCGGTATAAATAATGCGGCCCGCCTGCTTTCGGACCAGTGCCTGATAAGCCTTCACCACCAAATGGCTGACTGCCCACCACCGCGCCAATCATCGACCGGTTAATGTACAGATTGCCAACGCGGGCAAGGTTTTCGACCAATGCACTGCTGCCCGCAATCCGGCTGTGAAGCCCCATAGTCAGACCAAATCCCTTGGCATTCACCCGCGCGACTGTTGCCTCAAGCTCGCCAGCCTTCCATGTTGCAACATGCACCAATGGACCAAACCATTCGCGGTTCAGGTCATCCAGATTGTCCAGACGGATTACCGTCGGGGGCACAAACAGGCCTTGCGCTGGAACGTCTATCGCGTGAACTATTCTGTCCTTCACCTCGGCACGATAGGCCATCAGCTTGTCATAGGAATTCTGATCAATGACAGGTCCGATGTCGGTCGAGGGATCAGCGGGATCGCCAACGTTCAACATGTCCATCGCGCCGCGCAGCATCTCAAGCGTATGTTCTGCGATATCCTCCTGCAGAAGCAATAACCGCAACGCCGAACAACGCTGGCCCGCCGATTGAAAGCCAGAGATGATGATATCGCGAACGACTTGCTCGGACAAAGCCGTGGAATCGACAATCATAGCGTTCAAGCCACCCGTTTCCGCAATCAGCGGCACCAATGGCCGCGCATCATCGGCGAGCAAGTTGCGCGCAATGGCCTTTGCTGTGGGAACGGACCCAGTAAACACCACGCCAGAAATGCGGACGTCGGCGGTCAGAGCAGCGCCAACGTCGCCACCGCCGGTAACAATCTGGAGCACATCTTCGGGAACGCCGGCTTCATGTGCCAGCGCCACTGCGAATTGCCCAATGGCGGGTGTTTGCGGAGCAGGCTTCGCGACCACGCTATTGCCAGTGACCAGTGCTGCCGCGACTTGTCCCAAAAATATAGCCAGCGGGAAATTCCACGGCGCAATCGCAACCCAAACACCGCGGCCTTCGTGGCGCAGAACATTTCGTTCACCCGTCGGGCCGGGCAATTCCACGGGCATTAAATCGGTACGTGCGCGCGCAGCATAATAACGACAAAAATCAATCGCCTCGCGCACTTCGGAGAGTGCATCAGGGATCGTTTTGCGCGCCTCTTGCACCAAAATAGCCATTAAACGGGCGCGGTTTGTCTCAAGCAGGTCGGCCAATCGCTCCAAACAGTCTGCGCGTTCGCCCAATGGGGTATTTGACCATTCAGGATAGGCGGCAAGCGCCGTCGTGACCGCACCTTCGGGGGCAATCGTTGTTGCCTTGTCCAATTGAACAGGGAGCGCGATCTCGGCTGCCGTTTCCTGCAGGATCACCGCATCATCCAGATCAATGCCAAGGCTATTCGTCCGCTCTGGCTGGAAAAGATCAGCAGGCGCTGCAATCGCTGGATGCCCTGTGCCGCCAACCGCCATGATTTTCTCTACCGGATCGGCGAGCAGTTCGTCCTCGCTGATGGATTGGTCCGCCAGTTGGTGCACAAAACTGCTGTTCGCGCCATTTTCCAGCAAGCGGCGGACCAGATAAGCGAGCAAGTCGCGATGTCCGCCCACCGGCGCGTAGGTGCGGCACTGATAGCCTTCTTCGCGCACAAGGCGTTCAAACAGTCCCTCGCCCATGCCATGCAGGCGTTGAAATTCAAAATCGCGATTGTCCCCCGCCCATTGCAAAATCGTCGCGACGGTAAGCGCGTTATGCGTTGCAAATGCAGGGCGAATTTTGGCGGCTTCAAACATATCTTTGGCGCACGCAAGGTAGGATACGTCCGTTGCCGGCTTACGGGTAAACAACGGGAAATCGGTTAGCCCGCGTTCCTGCGCATGTTTGATCTCGCTATCCCAATAGGCACCTTTGACGAGCCGCACTTGCATGATGCGTGACGTGTCATGGCCCAGTGCATTGGCCCATGCGATGACGGGACGGGCGCGTTTGGAGTAAGCTTGCACCGCCATGCCTAAGCCATCCCAGCCGCGCAGTTCACGATCACGTGCGACACGCTCAATAATGTCGAGGCTCATTTCCAGTCGCGCCGCTTCTTCGGCATCAATGGTGAGTTGCACGCCAAGCGCGGCGGCGGAACGCGCCAATTGGGTGATCATATCGGCCAATTCTGGAACACATGTTGCGCTCTGTGCGGTTTCATAACGCGGGTGCAGCGCCGACAATTTTACAGAAACGCTATGACCGCGCGCCGCGTTGCGACCGACGGCTGCGATGGCCGCGGCGTAGGATTCGAAATATCGTTCTGCGTCGTTTTTGGTGCGCGCAGCTTCGCCAAGCATATCGAAACTGGCGGTAAAACCACGGTTGTCTTTTGATTCCATCCGCTTGATGGCTTCGTCAATATCGCGGCCCATCACGAAAACTTGGCCCATCAACCGCATCGCCGCGCCAACCGCCTGACGCACAAATGGCTCGCCTGCCTTTGCAATCAGGCGCTTCAACGTGCTTGTGCTGTCGCCCAGAACGGCTTTGCCGAGGACAAGCCCCCAAGTTGCGCTGTTCACGAGCAAGCTTGATGACTGCCCCTTATGGTTGCCCCATTCCGCTTCCGTCAGCTTGTCGGCAATTAATAGATCAGCCGTCTGGGGATCGGGCACGCGCAAAAACGCCTCTGCAAGCGAAAGGAGCGCCGTACCCTCCTCCGTTCCAAGACGATATTCCTGCAGAAACTGGTTCACCCACCCATCGGCTTGCACCTTGCGCAAATCGGCCAGCAGGCTCCGCGCGGTGCGCACAACTTCAGCGCGCGCCGTGCCATCGACAGTGGCGGCGACCACCAATGGGGCAAGCACGTCTGGTTCAGACGTGCGATGGAAGGGCTGGATGGCAGTTCGTGCGGATTCGAGTGATGAAGTCATTGCGGCGCTTTGCCGGATAAAGCGCAGGCAGACAAGTTTCAGTTGAAACGAAAATGCCAGCCCTCGTTTGAAGGCTGGCGGATTACATTCAGGCTCAAGCCTGACATTGGGTTCCGCCCGGATGTGAGGGAGGTTCAGGGATCACATCCGGACGAAAGGCTGATATTTTAACGGTAGCGGCGGCAATTGCTGTCGGACTTGTCAATGGCACGACCGGCTAAGGCACCGACGGCTGCACCAATGATGCTACCTTCGGTTTTGTTACCACGACGGGAGACTTCGTTCCCAAGCAGACCGCCTGCAACTGCACCAATGATGGTGCCGCCCGTGCCCTTGTCGCAACGCGCATTGCCGCGATAGGCATTGTTGCGATAATAGCGGTCGCCACGACGATATTCGCGACGGTCATATCGGTCATAACGGTCTCCGCGGCTGTAATAGCCATCATCATTGCCATGACGGGCGAGAGCTGGCGTTGCGGAAAATCCGGTTACGGCCGTGGCTGCAAGTACCAGTGCACCGATGCTTTTTTTCAAATTTCTCACTTTCGATACTCCTTATTTTCAGGTTCGGCCCGCATTGGGCAACTCGGCGATTTGCTTTGCCAATAATTGCCTTATGAAGATGCGTGATTGACCGAATGCTGAATGTGTCCGTTATCACTCGTTCATATTCAGCCCGTAAATGATGAACACGCTTGGGAGTTTTATGTCACCGAAGATTAAGCGTCTTACGCTGGGCATCGGGCTGGCCTTTGTCGCTGTTGGCGGTGTCCGGACGATTTATCCAAATGACAGCCAAGATATCACGCTCAAGCCACTGGCGCTCAATCCGGACAACCCGGCCATGCGCAAGGTGGGACAACTCGAATTTATTGCGGCATGGGAACTGCGCAGCCGAAATGGCACCTTTGGCGGAATTTCCGCGCTTACGGCACTCAAGGATGGCCGCTTTATTGGCATCGGCGATGCTGGCACGATCATTGGGTTTGGACTGACCAACCATGCCACCACAGATCGGCCGTTTATCGCGCCGCTGCCCAATTTGCATGGACCCGAGACCAATTATAAGGATCGGGATAGCGAAGGCATTGCCTATGACCCTGACAGCGGTCAATTTTGGGTAAGCTTTGAGGCGCATCACGCCATTCGGCGGTACTCCGGCTCCTTTGCGCATATGACGGGCATTGTGCGCCCAGCGGCCATGCAGAACTGGCCAAAGAATAAGGGCGCAGAGAGCGTGATCCGGCTTCAAAACGGACAGTTCATCATTATCGCCGAAAGCGTGGACGACGGGACGCACCCTGCCCTGCTGTTTTCCGGCGACCCCGTTGAGCGGGGTAGCGCCATTACCCAGTTCCGCTTTCGTCCGCCCGTGGGATATCGCGTCACGGACGGTGTGCAGTTGCCCGACGGACGAATCGCATTGGTCAATCGTTCGATTGGTTTTCCGCAGGGCTTTGCCGCAAAAATATCGCTGTTCAACCCAAATGACATCAGCACGAGCACGGTCGCAGCGGGAACGCTAATCGCTTCACTGGCGTCGCCATTGTTGGTCGACAATTTGGAAGGCATCGCGGCCACAACCGAAGGGCCGCGGGTTTACCTCTGGTTTGTTTCCGACAATAATTTCAGCATTTTTCAGCGCACAATATTGATGAAGTTCCGGCTGCCCTCTGCCCCGGACAAGAAAAAACCGGAGGCAGTGGCTGCCCCCGGCTTTGATTCGTTTTAGCTAAAGGCTGCAAAAGCAGCCGTCAGTTACGCCGCAGCTTTTTGCTTCTTGGCGATTTCTTTTTTCACCTTGCGCGCGTTTGCCGAGAGCTTCTCGTCCGAAGTCTTCAACAACCAGTTGTCGAGACCGCCGACATGTTCAACCGAACGCAGACCGTGGGTCGAAACGCGGAACTTGTAGCCCTGCTCAAGAGCATCCGACAACAAAGTGACATTCTGCAGGTTAGGCAGGAATGTACGCTTGGTTTTGTTGTTGGCGTGGCTCACATTGTTGCCGACCAGACGGCCTTTACCGGTGAGTTCGCAGATGCGCGCCATGATGTATGTCCTGTATAAAAAAGTGTATGCGGAATCACTGTCCCGCGAAAGTCGCTGCCCCTAACGCTCCACACCGAAAAGGTCAAGCC
>CAZCXQ010000137.1:0-5637 GCA_964502655.1 uncultured Sphingorhabdus sp. | reverse complement strand
ATCCCACTCACGCCATGGCGCAATCACCTTGATGTCGGGGTTCAGCGCATAAGCCGAAAGTTCGAACCGCACCTGATCATTGCCCTTGCCCGTTGCGCCATGCGCAATCGCGTCCGCGCCGGTTTCGGCGGCGATCTCGATCAACCGCTTGGAAATGAGCGGACGGGCAATCGATGTGCCCAACAAATAGTCGCCTTCATACCGCGCATTGGCGCGCATCATCGGGAAAACGAAATCGCGCACAAATTCTTCGCGCAAATCATCAATGTAGATATGGTGATCGGGCACGCCCATCAGCACAGCCTTTTCACGTGCTGGCCCAAGCTCTTCGCCCTGCCCCAAATCGGCGGTGAAGGTCACGACTTCGCAGCCATATTCCACCTGTAGCCATTTGAGGATGACGCTGGTGTCGAGCCCGCCCGAATATGCGAGGACGACTTTTTTAACGCTGTCTTTGGTCATATCATTTTCCGAAGCTGAATATCCGCCGCGCGCCTAACAGCTTAGGCAGGGTTCGACAACTCCCACAACTGCCAAAGCCCCAGAAAGAGGAACATCGACGCCGCAATCCTGTGCACGATGCGCAGCGAAACCTTTTCCACCAGCTTCTCGCCCAGATAGACGGCAGGGACATTGGCGATCATCATGCCCAATGTAGTTCCGGCCGCAACCACCAGCACGGCATGATATTGCGCGCCAAGTGCGATTGTTGCGACTTGCGTCTTATCGCCCATCTCGACGAGGAAAAACGCGATTGTTGTCGCAACAAATGCCCCGCGCTGCGACGCGACTTTCATATCATCATCCACCTTGTCGGGAATAAGCGTCCACGCCGCCATCAGGATGAAACCAATGGCGACCGCGATGCGAAATGTGTCGCTCATAAAAATGCTGGCGAGCGCACTGCCCGCCCAAGCCGCAAGTGCATGATTGGCCATTGTGGCGGCAAAAATGCCGGCGATGATAGGCAGCGGCTTTTTAAACCGTGTCGCCAGCAATATGGCGAGCAGCATGGTCTTGTCGCCGATTTCAGCAACGGCAACAAGCAAGGTAGATGCGACGAAAATTTCCATAATGCTTTCCGGATCAGGCAGTTAAAAGACGCAATGCCACCCACAACCCCGCCCGACCGGAACGGATTGCAGATGCCATTGGTCTCGCCTTGAACCGCATTTGCGGCCCCACATGCACCACGACCTCTCGGCCAAATATGTTGATGCATGTCCCGTTTTCATCCAGAAAACGGCTGGCTACTCCCCAGATGACGCGATATTCTCTAGGGTGCGATAAAGGGAGATGCAAGGTGGCAAAGGCTGAAATCAAGACCAAGCCGACCGCGGTTGATGTAACGGCTTTCATCAACGCTGTTGCCGATGAAAAGCAACGCGCCGATGCGCATAAACTCGTCCAAATGATGTCGCATTTGTCGGGCCACCCCGCCAAAATGTGGGGGCCAAGCATCATCGGCTTTGGCCAGTATCATTATACATATGACAGTGGTCGTGAAGGCGACATGGCGCGCATCGGCTTTAGCCCGCGTAAAGGTCAAACTGTACTCTACATTACCGACGGTTTTGCCGGGCATGCCGACCTGATGGCGAAATTAGGGAAATATAAGACGGGAAAGTCTTGTCTCTATATTAAACGGCTGAGCGACGTTGATGAAGCTGTACTTGAACAATTATGTGCCGAGTCGTTGAAATATATGGGCGATAAATATCCCGAATGAACCGAACGGCCGGCTACTCTGTAGCGGAACGAGTAACGTTTACCCGGCGAATCTTGTCGCTTCAAACTTGCTGTTAATCAGCAACATTTGCCCCAGTACCCGGCACAGCTTTCCCACGACCCATTTGACGGATCTTAAATTGCTTGCGGCGACGGGAATAGCGCACAGCAGCAAAAATGAGCGCGAGCACCATAATCGCGATCAACACGAATGCGACAATTAATCTTGTTTCCACGAGTTTCTATCAGTCCAAGGTAATGGGCTTCGTTTGCAGTTGGTCATGCCTATGCTTGTAACCATCGGTAACAAGTTTCGATCCAAGGGGCAATTGCTCAACTGTAAACAATGTCTATTTTGTGCTGCTTCTGATGCGATATGGCGTCACCTGAATGGCCAATTGGCATTATTGGTTAGCACGCGATCAACAATGTTGCGTCGGCTGATAATTCAATAGCTGCTGGCGCACTCGCGAGCAGGCAGTCGCCCACCGCAGCTATGTCATGCGCCACCGCAACCGTCCCCGTCAGGGGCACAATCCAACAACTGCCCGCTAAATCCAATGCATCAATCTGACTTTGATCATCGACATACCAAAGCTGGAAATGTGGTCCGTCGACCATCTGTTGCCCGCCGGTCATGCGGCCGGATCGCGCGTCGCGATACGGCGTTGCAACAGACACGGCGACACCGTCATCCAAATGCAGTTCGCGTGGACGGCCATAGTCGAACAAACGATAGGTTATGTCGGCGAATTGCTGCACTTCAACGAGCGTGATGCCCGCGCCAATCGCGTGCACCGTTCCGGCGGGAATATAATAATAATCGCCAGCCGAAACTGGCTTCCAATCCATCAACGTTTCAATCTCGCCTGAAAGCGACGCCGCCCGCAAGGCATCGGCATCCAAATCCCGATGCGTGCCAATGCCGAGCACGGCACCGGGTTCTGCATCCACAACAAACCAGCATTCTTCCTTGCCCGATTGCAACCCGCGATCACGCGCGTGGGCGTCGTTGGGGTGCACCTGAATAGATAGCTTTTCCGACGTAAACAACCATTTCACCAATATCGGCAGCGGGTCGCCATCGGCGTTTTCATACCAAATCTCGCCAATGCGGCGGCCGCCCATATCGCCAAATTGCGCAGGTATGTCTGTGCGGCCCCATGGCTTTTCAACAAGATGCTTGGTCAGTTTCATGGGCCATCCGTTATCAGCAATTAAACGCTTTTGCACCGTCCAAACTATCGCTAGGAAGGCGGCAACAACAAAATTTCTCCCCAGGCACCACGTCCCACTGGAGCCAAAGTCATGACTGAATATGTAACCCGCGCAAACCTGAAGATCGCCGATGAACTCGCGCTTTTCGTTGAAAGCCGCGCGCTGTCGGGCACGGGCATAGCCGCCGATGCCTTATGGTCCGGACTATCCGATATTCTCGCACGGTTTGTGCCGGTGAACCGCGCACTGCTTGCCAAACGCGACGCGCTGCAAACGCAGATTGATGCCTGGCACAAGGCGAACCCCGGACCGATCAGCGATATGCCCGCATATCAGGCATTTTTGCGCGACATTGGGTATCTCGTGGCCGAACCGGCGCCCTTTGCCATTGGCACGCAAAATGTCGACGCCGAAATCGCGACGATGGCGGGGCCGCAGCTTGTTGTGCCCAGCCTTAACGACCGCTTCGTGCTCAACGCCGCCAATGCCCGTTGGGGCAGCCTATATGATGCATTATATGGCACGGATGCGCTCGATGCCCCGCCAGCCCGCGCAGGTGGCTATGATGCGGATCGCGGCGCGGCCGTCATCGCTTATGCGCGCAATTTCCTGAACCACAGCATCCCCGGCTGGGAAGCCGTCTTGTCCGGTGGCGCGTCCGATTTCTTCGTTACGCAAACCGCATCGGGTGACATAAAACGTTATCTGTTCAAACAGAATGGCCTGCATATCGAGATATTGGTCGATCCCGCGCACCCCATTGGTGCGACCGACGAACTGCATATCGCCGATGTCATCCTTGAAGCTGCGCTGACCACGATTATCGATCTGGAAGACTCGGTTGCTGCCGTCGACGCACAGGACAAGGTTGCGGCCTATACCAACTGGCTTGGCCTGATGCGTGGTGATTTGGTTGCGTCGTTCGACAAAGGCGGGCGGACAATGACCCGCGCGCTTGAGGCGGACCGCAATTATGACGGCCTCACCCTTGCGGGCCGCAGCCTGATGTTCGTGCGCAATGTCGGGCATTTGATGACCAATCCGGCGGTGCTGTTGCCCGATGGCAGCGAAGCGCCCGAAGGCATTCTCGACGCGTTGTTCACGTCTTTATGCGCGCTGCACGACCTGAAAGGTCTTGGCACCCATCGCAACAGCCGCGCCGGTTCAATCTATATCGTAAAGCCCAAAATGCACGGTCCCGAAGAAGCCGCGCTGACCAATGCGCTGTTCGATGCGGTTGAAGATGTGCTTGGCCTCGCGCGTCACACCATCAAGGTTGGTGTGATGGACGAAGAACGCCGCACCAGCGCGAACCTCGCCGCCTGCATTCATGCGGTGAAAGACCGGATCGTCTTCATCAACACCGGCTTCCTTGATCGCACCGGCGACGAAATGCACACCGCGATGCAGGCGGGCCCCATGATCCGCAAGGCGGAGATGAAAGCCAGCAGCTGGATCCAAGCCTATGAAGCGCGCAACGTCCAAATCGGCCTTGCCTGTGGTCTTTCCGGCAAAGCGCAAATCGGCAAAGGTATGTGGGCCGCGCCCGATATGATGGCCGACATGATGGTGCAGAAAATCGGGCATCCAAAGGCGGGTGCCAACACCGCATGGGTCCCCTCACCCACCGCAGCAACGTTGCACGCGATGCATTATCACCAGTTTGACGTCTTTGCGCGGCAGGCGGAATTGGCACAAGAACCGACGCCGGGCCTTGATCCGTTGCTAACCATTCCCGTTGCGCCCGTCGGCCACAATTGGTCCCATGAAGAGGTCACGCAAGAGCTTGAGAATAACGCGCAGGGCATCCTTGGCTATGTCGTCCGCTGGATCGACCAAGGTGTCGGCTGTTCAAAGGTCCCCGACATTCACGACATCGGCCTGATGGAGGACCGCGCCACTTTGCGTATTTCGTCGCAGCATATCGCCAACTGGCTGCTGCACGGCATTGCGACCGAGGCGCAGGTCGACGCCGCGCTGACCAAGATGGCGGCGCAGGTCGACGCGCAAAATGCCACCGATCCGCTTTACGAAAAGCTCACACCGGGCAGCATCGCATTGAAGGCCGCCCGTGCGCTCATCTTCGAAGGCGTGACACAGCCCAATGGCTATACCGAGCCATTGCTGCACAAATTCCGGCAGGAGAAGAAAGCGGCGGCCTAACGCGGCGCCGCTTTTTTCAACTGTTCGGCTTTCCAGTCCATCGCGCGGCGCACGCGGGTTTCGACCGACGGGTGCGAGTAGAATATTATCTCTTGCAGCGCCGATGGCCGCGGGTAGCGATATTCGGCGGTCTTCACCAACGCGCCTGCAAGCGCGTCGGGCAAATTCACCGTCCGGAGCGAATAAGCGTCGGCTTCGCTCTCACCGGAACGTGTCACGCTGTTGACCACCGGCTGCGCAAACAGGCCCAGAACCGACACGATCAGCATCAATATCGGCAATCCTTCGGGGTCGCCAATGGTGGCTTTGCTGCCAAATAAGGCAGCGACCCGGTTGAACAACCGGTCGGCCAGAAAGAAGCCAAGCATCGCAATGAACACAATGGCGAAGACCATCCGCCAGACATGGCCAAGAACATAATGCCCAATCTCATGCCCCGTTACGGCCTTCACCTCGTCCAATGACGCCTGCTTGAGCGCAACGTCGGAAATCGCAATCCGAGCCGAACCAAAAATGCCTGAGACATTG
>CAZCXQ010000136.1:0-5645 GCA_964502655.1 uncultured Sphingorhabdus sp. | reverse complement strand
CATGCGCCAGATACAAGCCCAACATAGCCCGAACCGATCATTGCGATTTTCATTAAATAAGTTATCCCGTACCAAGCGAACTAGATCGTGTTGCCGCCTAAACTTTGACACCGCTAATGGCAAGCCTACGCCGTAGACTCGTAATGTCTTGGTTAAACGGTAAGCGCTTAACGTCGCGACGCGACCCAAGCATCGACTTGCTCTTCAAGCACATCCAACGGAACGGGCCCCGATTTCAGCACAGTGTCGTGGAACCCGCGAATGTCGAATTTCTTGCCGAGCGCCTTTTGTGCCTTGCTGCGCAGTTCGCTGATTTTCAGACGGCCGACCATATATGCCGTCGCCTGACCGGGGTAGATGATATAGCGTTCGATGGCCTTCACGATACCGCCGGGGGCGTCTGCCGAGTTATCTTCGACATATTTGATCGCCTGCTCGCGCGTCCAGCGTTTGTGGTGCAGACCGCTGTCGACGACCAGCCGAATGGCGCGGTGCAGCTCCAATTGCAGTCGGCCAAAATCACGCGCCGGATCGGTGTAGAGCCCCATGTCCTTGGCGAGTTTTTCCGAATAGAGGCCCCAGCCTTCCGAATAAGCCGTCACCCCGCCAAATTGGCGGAAGGCAGGCACGTCTTTTAATTCCGTCTGGATCGCCAGCTGCAAATGGTGGCCGGGGATGCCTTCGTGGTAGAATAATGCTTCGACCTCGGTCAGCGGCATGTCGGCCATCTTATAGAGGTTGGCGTAATAAGTGCCGGGGCGCGAACCATCGGGCGCGGGGCGCTGGTAAAACGCCTTGCCTGCAGACTTTTCGCGGAATGCTTCCACGGGCTTCACAACCAACGGCGCCTTGGGCAGTGTCCCAAACCATTTGGGCAATAAGGGTGTGACAGCGTCCTGCGCCTTTTGCGTTTCAGACAAATAGAGCGCGCGGCCCGCTTCGGTTTCGGGCGCGTAAAATTTGGGCTCCGTGCGCATATATTTGAAGAAAGCCTGAAGGTCGCCCTTCACGCCCATCTTCTTTTGGACGACGCCCATTTCCCTGTGGATGCGCGCAACTTGCGCGAGACCCAATTCATGGATCTGGTCAGGCGTCATGTTGGTCGTGGTGTAGTTGGCAAGCCGCTCGGCATAATAGCCAGCGCCATCGGGGAAGCGCCAGACGCCGTCATCGGTGCCAGCAACTTTCTCCTGCGCGGTCATTTCGGCGATCAAAGCCTCATAAGCAGGCTTCACTGCGCTGGTGAGCGCCAGCGCCGCGTCCGCAATCAAAATATCCTTTTCGATCTGCGTGATCTTCAGCTTGCCGACCTTCGCCTTGAAATCGGCAAATAATGGCGCGTCAGGACCGCCATCAAAGGGCGCCCCGGTGATGACGTTGCGCGAATCGGCCATGACATAAGGATAGACCCATTTGGGTGGCATGATGCCTTTTGCGGCGCGCGTTTTGGCTTGGCCTACAGCCTCCGTCATTGCGGGGCCAATGCCGTAGAGCCGGTCCACATAAGCGCGCGCGTCGGACTTGGTATCGATGCGGTGGATGTTGATGAGAAAGGCAGGGATTTGGCTCTGTGCGCCGTTCATCTGATCGAAGATATAGCCATAGTTGTTATATTTATATGCGCCCTCGCTGCGCGCAGCGCGCTTTTCAAACAGGCGATAAGAGAGCTGGTTTTCGGGCGACAGCTTGGCTGGGTCAAAGCGCGCGCGCATTTCTTTCAACGCCGAACGTTCAGCTTCATGATTGCGGGCTTCGGCTGCGTCGGAACCGTCGTCCCATTTCCCATAGTCGCTGTCCTTGATGCCGCGATAGGATTTGGAGAGCGGCGATCGCGCAAGCTGCTGCGCATCATATTCTTCGAAAAAGGCCATGATCGCGGCGTTCGGGTCAACCTCGGCAGCAGCAACCGGCGCTGCACCGGCAGTCTGCGCAATCGCCGGTGTGGCCATATAGACCAGCGCCACAGTAACGGCAGAAAGGGCGGTTTGGGTTATGCGCATCGGAACTCTCCTGATATTATTTATGGCAACGTCATATCAGGCGCATGCGGCAGGGGAAGCGGCGATTTTACAGCTTGTCGAACGGGCAGTGGTATTGGTCGAAGCGATCTACCGCGTGCCTAGCCGCTATTGCGCAACGCCGTCGCGATGGCGTTAATCGTCAACTGAATGCCCTCACCAATCCGTTCGTCGGCTTCACCGGCGCGGTGGCGTTTCATGAGTTCGATTTGGAGCAGGTTCAGCGGCTCAATATAAGGCAGACGCAGGCGGATGGAATTGTTCAGCGCCGGGTTGGCCTCAAGCAGGTGATTTTGACCGGTTGCCGCTAGCAGGCTGTCGCGTGACGCGTGCCAGCCGCCCTTGATGCGGCCGAACAGATCATGCGCAAGCGCCTGATCCTCGACCAAGCCCGCATAATGCGCAGCGATGCCCATGTCGGACTTGGCCAAAACCATTTCCATATTGGCGAGAATGGTCTGGAAGTATGACCACTCACCGGCCATTGCACGCAACAGGCCTTTGTCCGCAAAATCGGCCAATGCCTGCCCTGTGCCGTACCAGCCGGGCAGCATGACGCGCGCCTGCGCCCAGGAGAACACCCACGGGATGGCGCGTAAATCTTCAATCGCATCGGATGCCGTGCGGCTTGAGGGCCGCGATCCGATTTTGAGCGTCGCGATTTCGTTAATGGGCGTCATCTGACGGAAAAATGTGCGGAAGCCCGCCGTGTCGTACACCAAGCCGCGATAATGGCGGAAGGCACTGGCCGACAGTTCAGTCATTGCCGCCTTGAAACGGGCAACGTCGGCGTCCGCAATCGGGTCACTCGAAAGCGTGGCGAGCATCGCCGCCGACGCCATGGTTTCCAAACTCGTGACGGCATTGTCGACCGTGCCATATTTGGCGGCGATCACCTCGCCCTGTTCGGTAATGCGGATGCGGCCCTGCACGGTGCCCTGCGGTTGCGCGAGGATCGCGCCAAAAGCGGAACCGCCCCCCCGGCCCACCGCGCCGCCGCGCCCGTGGAACAGCTGCATCGCGACACCCGCCTCGGCAAACACGTTCGCCAACGCGCTTGATGCCTCATATAGTTCCCATGTGGATGTGAGGTAGCCGCCGTCCTTGTTCGAATCCGAATAGCCAATCATCACTTCCTGATGCCCGCGCGCCTTGGCCAGCGCCTGCATCATGGGAATTTGGAAAAAGGTGCGCATGGTTTCGGGTGCAGCCTGAAGGTCGGCGATGGTTTCAAACAAGGGCACCGACATGATGGTCGCGCTCGGCTTTCCATCGTCATCAATGCGATACAGCCCCGCCTGCTTGAGCATCACATAGACTTCGAGCATGTCGGATACGCTTGTCGTCTTGCTGATATTATAGGTCGTGATGGCGGCGTCACCGAAATCAGCCTGCGCCTTGGCTGCCGCGCGGACGATCGCGAGTTCCTTCGCTGTCTCCGCGCTATAATGCGTCCATTCGCCTGCCAGCGGACGATTGTGCGACAGTTCGGCGACCAGAAGTTCGACCCGCGCGCCTTCGTCCAGCGCAAGATAATCCGGCGTCACGCGGGCGACGCGAAACAGCTCGGCGAGAACACGTTCATGCACATCGCTGTTCTGGCGTAAATCCAGCGTCGCAAGATGGAAGCCAAATATCTCCACCGAGCGGATGAGCCGCGCCAATGCTCCCCCGCTCGACAGCGCGCCATCGCCGTCGCTGGCGAGGCCCGACGCGACAGTGACAAGGTCCCGGCGCAGTTCGTCAGGGCCGTCATAGGGCTGTCCTGAGAGGCTTGAAGGGCGCGGCGGTTGATCGCCAACCAATTTGATATGCGTCGCCGCCAGACGCGCGTAGATGCCCGACAGCGCCCGCCTATAGGGTTCGTCGGCGCGACTTGGGGCAGTGTCGCCGCTTTTCTCGGCCAATGCCTGCACCGGCTCGGGCGTGTCGCTCATTAGTGATGAGATCGAAATTTCCGCGCCAAGTTTATGGATCAGCTCAAGATAATGCCGAATCGCCGTGCCGCCATTGCGCGTCGTGGCGTAACGCAGGGTGTCCGCGTCGACGAAGGGATTGCCATCACGGTCGCCCCCAATCCAGGTGCCGAGGCGCACAAAACCGGGCGGACGAGCGCCGAGCGCCTTTTCCCAACCAGCGTAAAGCTTTGGCAGCGCGGTCAGAAATACATCCTGCATCGTCGCGCGGGCATTCTCGATCTCGTCCGCCACAAACAGCTTTTCACGGCGCAATGGCCGCGTTTGCCACAGAAGCGCAATCTGACGGTAGATGGCTGCGTCTAGATCATCGCCATCTTCCGTCACCGTCTGCCCCTGATCGCGCAGCTCCATCAGCTTTGCGATCCGGTTTTTGTGGTCAATGATGCTCTTGCGCCGCACTTCAGTGGGATGTGCGGTCAGCACGGGCACGATCAGGCTGTGGCCAAGCATCTCGCGGATGTCGGTTAGGGCGATGCCTTCCGCCATAAGCCGCGCGCATGCTTCGGCAACCGTCGCGCCGTCCTCATGCGCAAGGCCCTGCCGGTCCTCCGCCAGATTGGCCAGAAGCGAAAACAGCATGAACCCGCGGACGAAGTTCAGCGTATCATCGAGGCTCAGCGCCCCAAGGCCGCTGTCGCTCGCCTCGGCGCCTTCAACTTTGCGAAAACGGTCAACGCTCGTCGAACGTATATATTCGGTCTGCCGGAATAATTTTTCCCCGCCATAGGCGCGAATGACGTCCCCCAGCATCTTGCCAAGGAACCGGATATCGGGATTTTGCGAAATGGTGTGTGTATTCTGGCCGTTCATCACCCAAGTTGTGCACATGGGCCGCGCATAGGCAAGCAAATGCGCTTATGCTGGGCAGGGAATAGCTATTCCCCGATCAGGCGGGAAAGTCGGCGGATTTCATCATTTTGCGCAGCGACATCATTTAGCACCGGTTTTTGCGCATCGGTCAGCAGCGCGAGCAGCCCCGAATCACCCGCATTGGCATCCGCAATCAAACCATCAAACGCGCGAACTGCCGCGACCGAATCATCACGCATTTTATCAAGCCGCGACAATATAACATGCGCATTGACCCATGCTTCGCTGCCGGGGGCGCTACCCGCTGCGCGGGCAGCGACGGCGCGGACAGCGTCAAGGCGTTCGAGATAGGCGGCGTGCGCGATCTTGTGCCGCGACAGCAACGCATCGACCTGCGCCCTGAGCTCCACGGGCAGGGAAACCGGCGCTGCTGGCGGTGTTATGGGCGCGGTTATGGGGTCATTATTTTCATAGGCGCGCCGTTCAAGCGAGGGAAACTGCCCGTCGATACTGCCGCATGATGCGAGCAGAATGAGGGGCATCAGGCGAAGCATTGGCTTGATAATCGACATATGGGGTGTCTAAACCTGCGGCTACGCCCATGCAAGGGCCGCGCAATCACGCTTACTGGCGGGCAAAAGGCGTTGACAGGATGAAATCCTTGGACTAGCTGCGCCCCTTCTTGCGTGACCTCCCAAGATTCGTCTTTTGGAGTAACGCGTTTGAGCAACCGCGCTTCAAAAGGGCGCTAAGCTGTAGAAACGGATGAGTTATAGCCATGTTCGCAATCGTGCGCACAGGCGGCAAGCAGTATCGCGTAGCCGCCGGAGACAAAATC
>CAZCXQ010000135.1:0-5647 GCA_964502655.1 uncultured Sphingorhabdus sp. | reverse complement strand
GATAGTCGCCGGTAAAACACGCATCGCAATATTGTGGCTTATTCTTGTTGCGCGAATCTTCGCCCAACGCGCGGTAGAGCCCATCGATGGAGAGAAATGCGAGGCTGTCGGCCTGAATAAACTGCCGCATTTCTTCCACGTCCATACGGCTCGCGAGCAATTTGGAGCGTTCGGGCGTATCGACGCCATAGAAACAGCTGTTCATCGTTGGCGGGCTTGCAATACGCATATGCACTTCGGCAGCGCCCGCTTCGCGCATCATCTGAACGATCTTGAGCGAGGTCGTGCCACGCACGATGGAATCGTCGATAAGGACGATCTTTTTGCCCGCAACCAGATTGCGGTTCGCATTATGCTTCAGCTTTACGCCCAAGTGGCGAACGCCATCGCCCGGCTGAATGAATGTACGGCCAACATAATGTGACCGGATGATGCCCAGCTCAAACGGAATCTTTGCCGCTTCGGCATAGCCAATGGCTGCGGGGGTGCCGCTGTCGGGCACGGGAATGACATAATCAACATCGACGCCATTTTCGCGCGCGAGTTCCGCGCCAATGGCCTTGCGGACCGAATAGACGCTGATGCCTTCAACAATGGAATCGGGCCGTGAGAAATATACATGCTCAAAAATACAGGGGCGTTGCGAAACCGGAATGAACGGCTTGTGCGACTGAATTTCGCTACCATGCACCACAACCAATTCGCCCGGTTCAACCGAGCGGATGAATTCCGCGCCAACAATATCGAGCGCAACGGTTTCCGATGCGAAGATTATCGTATCGCCGAGCTTACCCATGACCAATGGCCGGATGCCCAACGGATCGCGGCATGCGATCATCCCTTCGGTGGTCAGGCAGATGAGCGAATAGGCACCCTCAACACGCTTCAGCGCATCAATCAGGCGGTCCAGCAACGTGCGGTAACCCGACGTCGCCACCAAATGAATGATGACTTCAGTGTCCGATGACGACTGGAATATCGAGCCGCGGCGGACAAGGTCACGGCGCAATGCAACTGCGTTTGAAATATTGCCATTATGCGCGACCGCAAATCCGCCGGTGGCAAGGTCAGCATATAAGGGCTGCACATTACGCAGCGATGTTTCGCCCGTCGTGGAATAGCGGACATGGCCAACGGCGCTGCGTCCGACAAGGCCGTTGATGATTTCATCGCGGTCGAAATTGCCCGCAACATGGCCCATGGCACGGTGCGTGTGGAATTCATGGTTGTCGTAACTGGTGATGCCGGCGGCTTCCTGGCCACGATGCTGAAGCGCATGTAGGCCAAGCGCAACCATCGCTGAAGCGCCTTCGGCGTCATAGACACCAAAAATCCCGCACTCCTCGCGAAGTTTGTCATCATCAAATGGATCGGTGGTCAGCATAATTCGAATCCCGCTGCGCGTCGCTGGCTGGCGTATAGGCAAGGCGTTATCAATTGTCTCCCCCTTGTCGTAGCAATGTAACAAAGAAAATGTTGGCGAGCCACTTGCCCTTGCGTTAGGCCGTGGAAATGACCGACGAGATTGAGACAGGGCTTGCCCTCACACCCAAATTTGACGCCAATGGATTGTTGACCGCCGTGGTCACCGATGCGGCGGATGGTGCCCTATTGATGGTGGCGCACATGAACGCGGAGGCACTCGCCAAAAGCATCGAGAGCCGCACTGCGGTGTTTTATTCGCGCAGCCGTCAGCGGCTTTGGCAAAAGGGCGAAAGCAGCGGCCATGTCCTGCACATCGTGGATATGCGCGTTGACTGCGATCAGGATGCCATTTGGATAATCGCAAAGCCGCAAGGCCCGAGTTGCCATACGGGCGCGCGCAGCTGCTTTTATCGCCGGATAACGAAGGACGGATTGGAGCCAGTGTGACGCACAGGGCATTTGCGATCTTCGCTTCATGTGTGCTGTTGGCGGGGTGCGGTGATAGCGCGCTCACGTCTGGCCTTGGGTCGGACGCGGGCGCAACGCTTGATGCACGCGCGGTGGAGACGGGTGTTCTTCCGAACCCGGATAAAATCGAATTTGCGGGCCGTTATGAAACGCGCAGCGATCTTGGCATCGATAAATTCTGTGCGGTGAAAACCGATGCCGATCGCTTTGATATCGGATTTCTTGCGGTCTTCGGGCCCGAAAGCACATGCGAAGGAACCGGAACAGCGTCCGTGCAAGGCGATGCGGTCGAAATCTCATTGAACGGTAAAGGTAATTGCACTTTCGCTGCCCGCTATGATGGCATTGAACTGCGCTTTGCCGGAGCGGTTGGAGGCGGTTGCGCAGCCTATTGTTCAGAAAAGGCGAGCCTTTCCGGTACGCATTATTTCATGATTGAACCGGGCGATAGCGCGGCCCGCAATACGCTAGGCCGCGAAATCGAGCGCCTCTGCAGTTAAGGCCGGTGCATCCGAACGGCAAAATCCGATATCCCGATCAGTGTTAACCTATTTTTAGCCCTGTTCTGTCACATCCCCATTTGAAACATTTGCAAAAGGGGAATGATGTGAGGGTACTCGCATTGGCATCACAGAAGGGCGGATCGGGCAAAACGACTCTGTCCGGCCATTTGGCGGTTCAGGCGCAGCGCGCAGGCGCTGGGCCGGTTGTGCTTATCGATATCGATCCCCAGGGGTCTTTGGCTGATTGGTGGAACGAACGTGAAGCTGACCTTCCCGCCTTTGCGCAGACAACCGTGGCCCGGCTCGCAACCGATCTCGCCATATTGCGGCAGCAAGGTTTTAAGCTGGCGGTGATTGATACCCCGCCTGCCATTACGATGGCTATCCAAAGCGTCATTTCGGTATCAGAACTGATCGTCGTGCCTACACGGCCAAGTCCGCATGACTTGCGCGCTGTGGGTGCGACTGTCGACTTGTGCGAGCGTGCTGGCAAGCCGCTCATCTTCGTCGTCAACGCGGCGACGCCAAAGGCCAAGATTACGTCTGAAGCCGCCGTCGCGCTGTCACAGCATGGCACCGTCGCGCCGATTACGCTGCACCATCGCACCGATTTCGCCGCATCCATGATTGACGGCCGCACGGTTATGGAAATCGACCCCAATGGCAGGTCTTCGCAAGAGGTTATCCAGCTGTGGACATATATTTCGGACCGCCTCGAAAAGAATTTCCGCCGCACCGTTTTCAGTGCGCCCGCTGCCGCAAACCAGCAAATATCCGTGGCGCGTCCCATGGGTGGCTTCGGCCGCCGGGTCGTAGGTTAAGCGAAGGAAGGGCAGGAAAATGGGTGAACCTAAACCAATCGCGTCGCTGTCGGGCATTTTGCTGGCACGCAAAGGTCTGGCACGTCCCGCGATGCGCCGTCCATCGATGGTTATGAGCAGTGGCAACGCTGCAATGTCGCAAGACGATCTGGGTTGGAACGACATGGGATATGATGTCGATCCCGATTTCACCACTCCGATGGATTATGACCACGGCTTTCACGGGGCGAACCCGCTTGCCGCGGCTGTTCCCGAAGTGAAGCATCAGCAAGATCGTCTCGCAGATGCGCTGTTCGCTGACGTTGAACCGGAGGTTGGCTTTGACGACTTGGCTGATGAGCCAGAATCGGTCGCCGATGCACCCAGTTTGGTCACCGTGACGCCGGAGCCTGTAACACCACTCATTTCGCGTCGTGGTGGCACGGACGCGCCACGTTCGCGTGCCCGGTCAAAGCCGGGCTTGAAAGAAAAAGCCGCCTTCACCTTGCGTCTTGATAGCGAACGGCATTTGAAGTTGCGGCTGGCATGCGCCGTGCGCCACCAGTCGGCGCAACAGCTTGTGACCGATGCGCTTGATGCACTTCTCGAATCCATGCCGGAAATTGACGACCTCGCGTCCCATGTTCCTGCGAAAAAACACTGATGCCGATATTTAGCTTTTTTGAGGTGATGTCATGAATAGCCGTTTTGTCGTAAAGCTGGCCTTGTCGATCGCGTGTGTCGCGGTACCGGCAATGACTGCATCGGCGGCCGGAGCCGGCAGTACGGCCCATTCTTCGGTCCACAAGGCATCGCCGCAAAAGGCCTTTGCCTGGGCGAAGAAAGCCGAACGGGCGCTAGCCAGCGGGAAGGCCGATAAGGCATTGGCCTTTGCTGAGTTCGCTGTTCAGGCCGATATGCAGAACCGCGATTATCGTGGGTTGCTGGCGCGTGTGTATATGGCGAAAGGGCGCTTTGCGTCTGCAGAGCGGACGTTGATGGATGTTATGGAGCTGGGCCAAGCCGATCCACGCACCGTCATCAGCCTCGCATTGGCGCGTATCGCCTTGGGTAAAACCGAATCTGCCGTTGGGCTTGTCGACTCAAACCGGTCCATCCTGCCGATCAGCGATTATGCGCTGACGTTGGCTTTGGCGGGTCGGTCGGCGGATGCTGTCGATATTCTGACCAATGTAGTACGGACCGACGCCGCCACAGCCCGTACACGCCAGAATTTGGCATTAGCTTACGCACTTGACGGCCGCTGGCGCGATGCGCGGATCATGGCGTCGCAGGATATGTCGCAGGACAAAGTTAACGAACGGATATCCGAATGGGCGCAGTTCGCCCGTCCGGGTGCTTACGCGTCGCGCGTAGCAGGCCTTTTGAAGGTTCAGCCCGACATGTCAGATACGGGGCAGCCGGTGCGCCTCGCGTTAAGCAGCATCAATGCCATTGGTTTTGCGCAGGCTGATGTTGCGCCACCTGCTGCACCAGAATTTGCAGATGTTTCGTCTGCACCCGCAGCAGCGGTGGAGTTGGCTGCGGTGGGCCCAGCACCCGTATCGGACAGTGCAGGTTTTGCCGCTGTTGATAAATATGTGACTGCTGCCGAGACAGTGCCGAGCGTGCCGGTTTACGAAGCGCCGCTGATCAAGGCGTCGGTAGTTCCCGCAAAGTCATTTGTGGCTGCACCGGTGAAGCTTGCAATGTCAGACATTCCAGCGGCAAAAACGCCAGCCGCTGCGGGAAGCCACTTGGTTCAGCTGGGCGCGTTTTCGTCTGTGGCCAGTGCGCAAGCGGCTTGGAACAAATATGCCAAACGCTACCGCGCATTGAACGGCTTTGCATCTGCTAACTCGACCGTAACGGTCAACGGCAAGAAACTTGTTCGTTTGGCGGCAATGGGTTTCGGGGACGCAGCAAGCGCACGGGCAACGTGCAAGATGATCAAGTCGCAAGGCGGAGATTGCTTCGTGCGGACGAATGGCGGCCCCCAGAATATCCGCATGGCGAATGCCGCAGGGCGTAAGATCGCGGCACGATAAATTGTTAGATGTGAAGCGCTTAAGGGGCGACGGGTTTAGGGTCAGGACCTATTAAATGACCTTGCCGCCCTTTAGCATATGGCGCACGCGACCCTGAACCGGCAGGCGGTCAAATGGCGTATTGCCCGCAAGTGCGGCCATGCGGTCGCCATCGACCTGCCATGGCGCATCCGGGTCGACGAGGATGAGGTCCGCCTCATATCCTTCCGCTATTTGACCGGCATTTAGCCCCAAGATCTTCGCAGGATTTGATGCCAGCAGTTCGAACAACCGTCCGGTGGAAATCACATTGTCCCGCACAAGGTTGAGCGACAGCGCGAGAAGCGTTTCTGCCCCCGCCATGCCCGGCGCGCTCTCGGAATAGGGCAGGCGCTTGTCCTCTGGTCCGCGTGGGTCGTGCCCC
>CAZCXQ010000134.1:2244-5775 GCA_964502655.1 uncultured Sphingorhabdus sp. | reverse complement strand
GCTGTTCGACAATATGGTTTTCAAGCGGCCCAGCATGCAGTTCCGATATAGCCCGACCTTTGACCGACATGCCAGCGTCATGAATCGACTGGCGGCTTCCGCTCACCAGATAATGCCATTCGGGTAGCGGTTTGCCCGCCGCGCGCAGGACATAGGCGCAGGTCGAGGGCAGCCAGACATAATCATCAATCTTGTCCGCGGTCAGCCGAAGACATTCGGGCACAATCGCCCGACGTCCGCGATAATCGGCACATTGGCATGTCTGTAGATCCAGCAATTTGCAGGCGACATTGGTGGGGTAGATGCGGCCAGTATCTTCGTCTTCCACCTTGTTCAGACAGCATTTCCCGCAGCCATCGCACAATGCCTCCCATTGTGCGCGGTCGAGGCTCTCTATCGGAGCTTCCCAAAAAGGCGCTTCGTTCAAATCAGCGCACCCACTTTGCCAATTCCGCCTCAACCAAATTAGGTGCGCCTTCATTGATGTCGGTATTGGGAACGTCAGCGGGCATAAGCGCCAAAGGCTTGCCATCGGGCCCCATCAAATAAGGTGTCTGGCTGTGGCTCATCAGATAGCTTTCGGGCGAGGACCCTTCGACACGGCTGGCGTAAATCGCAAATTTCTTTGCTGCGTCTGCGATTTCGGCCTCCGTTCCGGTGAGCCCAATCGCGCGCGGATGAAATGCGCTGACAAATTGTTTCAGCACCGCTGGCGTGTCGCGCAGTGGATCTACAGTGATGAAAATTGGCTGAATCTTTGCGCCAAGCTCGGGATGGCTTTTCTCATATGCCTTTAGCCCAGCCATCAGATTCTGCATGTCCGGCGTGCAGATATCGGGGCAGTTGGTGTAGCCAAAATAGACGATACGATATGCGCCGTCGAATTCCTTAAAGGTCCGCTTTTGGCCACTTTGATCGGTCAGCGCAAAATCACCACCAATTGTTGCACCGGCCAGCGGGGCTTCACTCAACGGCGGCTGGGCAGGGGGTGAATCACATGCCGACAGCAAAAGCGCGGTGGAGAGAGCGAAAATCAGATTTTTGTTCATAGCGGGGCCAGACATGGTCTGCTAAAGACCAGTTATCAAGTATGTTGGACATTTAAATGGGGCATCGTTCGTTGAAAAAGCCGTTTTTTCTCGCCTTGGCCGCAGGGCTGATCTTGCCGATGGGCGCAGGCGTTGTTGCGCCTGCTGCACAAGCCCAGTTTTCAGACAGCTATAATTTCCTGAAAGCCGTGCGCGAACGCAAGGGCGAAGAAGCGGAAAAGTTTCTCGCACAGCCCGGCACGGTGATTATCAACACGCGCGACAATTCAACGGGTGAAACCGCGCTGCACATCGTCATTCAACGCCGTGATGCGTCGTGGCTTGGGTATCTTTTACAAAAAGGTGCAAACCCCAATTTGGCAGATAAAAAGGGCACGACGCCTTTGATGCTCGCCACGCAATTGGGCTTCATCGATGGCATTGATTGGCTTTCGCGTAAAAAGGCGCAGATTGACCAGACCAATCGCGCCGGAGAAACCGCGCTAATTCTGGCGGTGCAACTACGCAATGCCGAAGCGGTGCGCGCGCTTTTGAAGGCTGGTGCAAATCCGGACAAGAAGGATAGCCGGGCGGGATATTCTGCACGCGATTATGCGCTTCAGGACGGACGGGCGAATGCCATTGTTGCGATTATCGAAAATAACGGCAAAGCCGATGCAGCGAAGAAACCCGCCGAGTTGGACTTTTCGGGCATATCTGAACCGAAATAAGATCCGTCGGCGCATCGCGCGCTGGACGGATTATCCGGGGATAAACTTCATCGCGACGCCATTCATGCAATAGCGTTTTCCGGTCGGCTTTGGGCCATCGTTAAATACATGACCAAGATGTCCGCCGCAGCGCGCGCAATGCACTTCGGTGCGTGGAACGCCGATATTATAGTCGGGTTTGGTGCCTATGCCGCCGGCCAGTGGCGCATAGAAACTTGGCCACCCCGTTCCGCTTTCAAACTTGGTCGCAGACGCAAACAGCCGCTGGTTACAGCCAGCGCAGACAAACGTGCCCTTGCGCTTTTCGCTGTTGAGCGGGCTGGTGTACGGCCGTTCGGTATCTTCGCGGCGTAACACGCGGTAGGCAGCAGGCGACAAGCGCTTTTTCCATTCAGCGTCGCTATATGTCACCGCATAGCGCGTTTTGGCGGTCGCACTGTTGCCGCAGCCAAAGACCAGTGTCGCAGCGCCTGCACTTGCGAGTGACAGAAATGTGCGTTTGCTTAACTGCATGACATGTTCCTTTGGGCGCTCCGGCTATGCATATACCGGAAACGTCCAAAAGGCTTCATATCAATAACGCGACAGTTCGACATCCATCTTGCGATAGCCATGGACGAAACAGCCAGCCACGCGCTCTGGTTCTGCCACCACATTGGGTCGCAGGCGGCGCACTGCCATTTCTTCAAGCAAAATGCGGATTTGCAATTCGGCCAATCGCGCGCCGACGCAACGGTGGATGCCATATCCAAACGCCAAATGGCGACGCGCGTTCTCACGATCGACAATCAACTTATCGGGATTATCGAACACCGTCTCATCCCGGTTGGCCGACAGGTACCACATGCCAATCTTGTCACCAGCCTTGATAGGCGCGCCGAACAGGTCATGGTCCTGCAGGGCGGTGCGCCGCATATGCGCCAAAGGCGTTTGCCAACGAATGATTTCGCTGACGGCGTTGGTGATGAATTGGGGATTTTTCTCCAGCTTTTCGCGCTCGTCGGGGAAGCTGTTCAGTCCATAAGCGTAACCCGACATCGAATTGCGGGTCGTGTCGTTTCCGCCCACGATCAGCAGAATGAGGTTACCCATATATTCAAACTGGCTCATGTCCTTCATCGGCGAATGGATCATGCGGCTGATAAGGTCGGGCGCTTCGCCGCGATTTTTGCGTTCTTCCCACAGATTCTGGAAATAGGCGCCCATTTCAAACATTTTGGCAAGTCGCGCCTGACGTGTGTCTTCGCAACGGACGAGTTCGATGTCGCCCGCCCAATCGGACCATTCGGTCAACTTGCGGCGGTCTTCCCATGGGAAATCGAAAAGCAGCGCCAACATCTGTGTCGTCAGTTCGATGGATACCAGATCGACCCAGTCGAAGGTTTTGCCAACTGGAAGCGAATCCAAAAGCTCGCCCGTGCGACGCCGGATATCGCCCGACATGCGGTCCATTTCACCCGGTGTGAACGCCGGCGCAATAACACGGCGTTCTTCGGTGTGCTTGGGCCGGTCCATCGCAATGAACATCGGCATGATGATTCTTTGGTCTTCGGGGATTGGCTCGGCGAGCGCATTGTCGTCGATTAAGGTTATGCCACCATGTTCGAATGACGATGAATAAATGTCGGGAAGCGCTTCGACATGTTGAATGGCTTTGAGTGTCGTGACATTCCAATAGCTGCCGAAATCGGACCCCTCAATCTTGTTGATCGGCGCTTTTTCGCGCATCTCTTTAAAGATGGGGTGCCAGCGATCCTCCGCATAGATTTC
This sequence comes from uncultured Sphingorhabdus sp., assembly GCA_964502655.1. Taxonomy (GTDB): domain Bacteria; phylum Pseudomonadota; class Alphaproteobacteria; order Sphingomonadales; family Sphingomonadaceae; genus Sphingorhabdus_B. The sequence continues at coordinate 2,246 of CAZCXQ010000134.1, read as the reverse complement.
GG
>CAZCXQ010000134.1:0-2234 GCA_964502655.1 uncultured Sphingorhabdus sp. | reverse complement strand
GGCTTTGTTACGTCCCAATGATGTGGTGCCTTGTTAACTTCCCAAGGCAGTGAATCGCTTTCGATTAGGGGGGCAGTTGCCATTGTTCTCGACTCCTCTCAACGCCGAAACTGCCACTACTGACAGAAATGTCAATCCAGTTTCGAACCGCAACCTATTAAAGGTGATTACACGTTCACCCGGGCATTTTGATGAAGCCGAACAACCGGCGTGCACCGTCATCCTTGGCGCGGCCAGCGCTTCCTGATTTCATGACGTTTTTCTTGAAAAGATACACGCCCAGCCGCAGCAACAATATCGCAAACAAGACCTGGCCGATAATCGCGACGGCGTGATGCCACAAAACCGGCTCAAGCGCGGCGCGTCCAATCATCGCAAAGGGCGAACTGAATGGGAAAATAGCAGCAAATTTCTCGATCGGTTCGCCTGTTTTGGTCAGGGCATAAGAGGCGAAGAAGAAATTGATCAGCTGCGCCATGGTGACGGGCATGGAAATGGTCTGCACCTCACGCACCGTGGCCGCCATTGCCCCAATCCCTAAGAAAAGCGCGCCGAGCATGAGATAGGCCATGATGAAATAGGTGAAGCACAGCCCAATGAACATAGGCCAGCCAACCGCCGGCATGGGGTAAGTGGGCAAATTCGGCCCAATCGCGGCAAAACCGATCAACCCAACGGTTGTCCACACCAATAGGCCCAGCAAGGCCATGCTAAGCATCGCGAATAATTTGCCCAGGAACACCGATTCCATGGGAATGGAGGCGGCGAGAATTTCGATAATCTTGTTCGATTTCTCCTCCACCAGATTGGACAGGACCATGCCCGCAAGCAACATTGTCAGGAAGAAAACGAGTATCTGCCCACCCTGCGCCGTAACAGTGCGCAGCTTCTTGTCGTTGTTAGCCGACTCGACAACAATATTGGGTGTCGAACGCGGCAGCGTCATCATACCGCCGCTTTGCGCATAGCCTGCCAACAGTTCAATGTCGGGTCGTTCGCGTTTTATGGCGTTGGCTGTACCGGTTATCACGGGTTCCGCCAGCGTGCCGGTGACGACAACGCTGAGATTGTCGGTCTTTTTCGCAAGATAGCTTTGCGGCGTTTTCTTATCCGCCGCAGGATCGCCGACGACGATCATGCGGGCGAAATAGCTGTCCCCCAATGTTTTGGAAAGCGACTCGCGTGCCGACAGGATTTTTGCGGCATCTTCTTTGGTCAAGGCAATGCCAACCACGGGTTGCGACACGTCTTTGGCGATTTGCCCACCCAAATTACCCGCCGCAAATCCGACCAACACAGGGAAGAAAGGTCCAAGCAGGAAGAAGATAAAGGCCTTGGAATAGATGATCGCCGTAAAATCCCGGCGGGCAATGACGAAGGCGGCGCGGAAAATTTCCCTCATTTTGCTTCTCCCACATGCGCGTCATCCATTTCCGCAGCGACCGCTTCACCAGCGATGGCCACGAACGCATCGTGCAGCCCCGGCCTTTCGATCGACAGCGATTTGACGCCAGCCTTGCCCTCGACCAGCGCCGTCAGCAGCGGTTCCACCCCGGTTTCGGGCAAGGTGAAATGCCACCAATGCCCTTCTGCTTTGGTTTCAGCGGGCAGCGCCGATCGCCATGGCCCGTCCAGCGTTTCGGTTTCCAAATGCACCTGCGGCCGTAGGCGGTCACGCGCTTCGGATACCAACCCGTCGAAGCTGATTTTACCCTGTGCGATAATGGCGATGCGTTCGCACAACCGTTCGGCATGCGCGATGACATGGGTGGAGAAAATCACGGTCACACCCTTGGCGGCTTGGGCGCGGATCATCTTTTCAAGCTTGGCTTGATTGAGCGCATCCAGCCCCGAAAACGGTTCGTCGAGTACGATCAGCTTTGGATCGTGGACGATTGTCCCCATCAGTTGCACCGTCTGGGCCATCCCCTTCGAAAGCTGCCTGATCTGGCGGTCCGCGGCATATCCAAGGCCAGCTTCTTCCAGCAAAGCCCGCCCTTTTTCCGCGCCCTCTTTCAACGATAGCCCGCGCAGCGCACCCATGAACGCAATCGTGTCGACCGCGCGCATCGATTGATACAGGCCGCGTTCTTCGGGCATGTAGCCGAAGCGGCGCCTGTCCGCCGAGGTGAGCGCGGCACCATTGATGGTGACCGACCCGTCATCCTTGGCAAGCACCCCGAGGATGATACGCATCGTCGTGGTCTTTCCTGCACCGTTCCCTCCGACGAAGC
>CAZCXQ010000133.1:0-5829 GCA_964502655.1 uncultured Sphingorhabdus sp. | reverse complement strand
TCGGCGCAATATCGTTTGCGACGGGGAAAAATAGGCCGATGCAATGTCGAACCTTTTTCCGACCTGCAAAGACCGTTTGAACGTCAGCGCCCATGGCGAGATCCGGTTTGTCGGTCCGCCCAACAGCCATTGGACTTCGCCTATGCCCGGTCGCCATTGCCGGATAATCGACCGGATTTTACGATAACGCACCTTTCCGTCGGCCGATGCGCTTGCCATGTCGTCGAAGTAGCGCGCCAGTCTTGGCACCTCCGGACCGGTGATAACGATGCCCAGATCTTCCCAGTCATCGCCGCCTGCTCGCCCGAAATATTGATCGGTAATGTTAAATCCGCCCACCAGTGCGTGCGTGCCATCGGCTATGAGGATTTTTTGATGATTGCGGATGATATAGCCCAAGCCCTTGCGGGTGCTGAAGCAATGATATCTCCCGCCCGCATCAGTCAGTGGATCAAAGAAACGGTCGCTAATCGCGGCAGAACCAAAGCTGTCGATGATCAACTGCACCTGCACACCGCGGTTTGCCGCCTCGACCAACGCAGCCCGCACGTCGCGCCCAACCGAATCGTCGGCAAACATATAGAAGAACATCTGGATGGAGTGTTCCGCCACCGCGATCAGGCGTAACACCGCATCAAGCCTGTCGTTCGGGGCATGCACCAGATGGAGCTGATGGCCAGCAACTTGAAACTGCTTTCCGGGGAACCCCGGGGTGCCTGATTGCGTTGCCATAACCCAGTTTACCGCTTTGCGGGGATTACGGCAAGCTGCCTGCCCTTTTCATTGACATTTTCGCTGCTTGTCTTTAGGCGCGAGCAACTTCCCGAAATTCCGAAGAATCAGGAGCCAAGATGGCACGCGTTACTGTTGAAGATTGCATCGACAAGGTCACCAACCGGTTTGACCTCGTATTACTCGCCGCAGAACGCGCGCGTGAAATCTCTGGTGGGGCTGAACTGACTGTCGATCGCGATCGCGATAAAAACCCCGTTGTGGCTTTGCGCGAAATCGCTGAAGAAACGATTCGTCCAGACCAGCTGAAAGAAGGCCTCGTGCAGTCGTTGCAGAAGGTTCAGGTGGACGAGGATGAAGAAGCCGACGAAGTCGGTTCGATCAGCCTTTCGGCAGAAGCGCTTCGCCTCACGGCCGCGGCTCCCGCACGCGGCGCAGGCATGCAGCGCGATTACGACCGCTAATATAGCGCACATATATTGAAGAAAGAGGCCCGGCTTGTCCGGGCCTTTTCTTTTGGCATTCCATCGCACCGCTGATACATGGGTCAAATGAGTGGGGAACTGGCAGCCGCAGCGGACATCATCACTGGCGCAGCAGTCGCGCGCGCTGTTGAGCCGGATGCGGGCGAGGGCAAAGATCCATCTGATATGTGCCTGAACTGTGGCACGGCCTTGCTTGGGCCGCATTGCCATATATGCGGCCAAAAGGCGAAGGCGCACCGCACATTGAGTGCGTTTGGCCACGATATCCTGCACAGCGTCCTGCATTTCGACGGCAAGATTTGGCGAACATTGCCCATGCTGTTCTGGAATCCCGGAGAGTTAACGCGGCGCTATGTCCATGGTGAACGCGCCAAATTTGTGTCTCCACTCGCGCTGTTTCTATTCTCGGTGTTCCTGACTTTTGCGGCATTTAACTGGATGTCGCACGGCAACGAAGCCGCTGTCGATTTGGGCGCTGGAACCACCGAAGCAGCGGTCGCCACGCCCGAATTTGCGGCCGAACAACGCAAATTGCGGGACGATATCGCCCGGCTGGAAAAGGAGGTTCTTGCGGCCCGTAAAGCAGGCAAGCCGACGCAAGCGTTGGAGCAAGAGCTGAACTCGGACAGGCTGGGCCTGAAGCTCATGGGAACCGCGGCGAACAGCTTCGGCAACGGAACCAATGATACCGACGGGTACCAATTTACCGACTTGGAATTTCCGGGCGCAGCCTATTTGAACAAGGCTGCGGAAACGGCGAAGAAAAATCCGCAGCTGCTTTTTTATAAGATGCAATCCAATGCCTATAAATACAGCTGGGCACTTATTCCGATATCGGTCCCCTTTGTCTGGCTGCTGTTTTTCTGGCGCCGGCGGTTCAAGATGTTCGATCACGCAGTGTTCGTGACCTATTCACTGACCTTCATGATGCTGCTTGGCCTGATCTGCGGGATATTAATTAGCTTTGGCCCGACCGAACCGATCGGCGGATTGTTGCTCACATTTTATCCGCCCATTCACATGTACCGGCAATTGCATCAGGCATATGAAACGTCGCGTTTTGGCGCGTTTTGGCGGATGTGCCTGTTATCCGTCTTTGCCATGACCGCGCTGACGTTATTTGCCGTGCTCGTTGTCGCCATCGGTGTCAGCTGACAGCACACGCATTTTAATTTTCCCGCTCTCCGGCGCGATCTAGGATCGAACTAACAAGGGAAGCGACGTATCACGATCTCGCGCCAGGCATCCCGAACGGTTTGAATGCGCCTGCGTTCTTGGGGAATGCTCGCGAAACCCTCCAGAAATTGCTCGGCGGTCAGACGGTATTTTTTGGGTGCGCAAAACAATGGCTTGCCCGCAGCATGCGCTTGTTCATTTTCTGCTTTGACGGAAGCTGCGGCGGCTTGAAACAGCTGTGCCATCGGCTTGATCTCTTTTGAAAATACCGCGCCCATGCCCTTTTTCTTGAGAGCGAGTGCCTTCACATAAAATGTTTCCGCATCCATGGCTTGGGCGGGAACGGCACACAACAGCGCACCGCTGGCAATCAGCACAGCGTATTTCATATTTGCGTCCTCGACTCTCTCGTCAACGGGACTAAAGGGTCGAGGTTCCTTTGCAAAGATGAAAATCAGACGCCTTGCGGCGTTACGTCACCAACAGTTGAGGATTTGCGACGACCTGCCTTTGGAATGGCCGTGCCAACGGTCGGAATGGACGATGGCTGCGCAACCTTGCCATCGTCGCGTTCGAATTTGCCGGTTTCAAGCAGCTGCTTGATCTCATCACCGGACAGCGTTTCGAACTCCAGCAATGCGTTTGCCAACAGATGGAGCTGCTTGTCGTGCTTTTTCAAAAGGTCGGTCGCGCGCTTATGGCCACCCTCCACCAGCTTGCGAATTTCAGCATCTATATTGCGTGCTGTCTCGTCTGACATCGCCGACCGCTGCGACATGCCATAGCCAAGATACCCTTCCTGCCGCTCTTCATATTGCAGCGGGCCCATTTCGTCGGACATGCCCCATTGGGTCACCATGTCCCGCGCAAGGCTGGTCGCATATTGGATATCGCTTGAGGCACCGGAGCTGACTTTGTCGTAACCGAAGATCAGCTCTTCCGCCACGCGGCCACCCATCGATACCGACAGGTTGGCGTGCATCTTGTCGCGGTGATAGCTGTAATTATCACGCTCGGGCAGGCGCATGACCATACCCAGCGCGCGACCGCGCGGAATGATGGTCGCTTTATGGATGGGGTCCGATGCCGGTTCATGGATGGAAACAATCGCATGTCCGGCTTCATGATAGGCCGTCATCTTCTTTTCGTCTTCGGTCATGACCATGGACTTACGCTCGGTGCCCATCATCACCTTGTCTTTCGCGTCCTCAAATTCGCGCATAGCGACCAGGCGCTTGCCGCGGCGCGCAGCCAACAAGGCCGCTTCGTTGACCAGGTTTGCGAGGTCGGCACCCGAGAAACCGGGCGTACCGCGTGCAATGACACGGCCGTCAACATCAGGTGCCAAGGGCACTTTCTTCATATGGACGTCGAGGATCTTTACGCGGCCATCAATGTCAGGACGCGGCACCACGACTTGCCTGTCGAAACGACCGGGACGCAGCAGGGCAGGGTCGAGCACATCCGGGCGGTTGGTGGCGGCAACGATGATGATGCCTTCATTCGCTTCAAAGCCATCCATTTCAACCAGAAGCTGGTTCAGCGTCTGTTCGCGTTCGTCATTCTGGTTGCCAAGGCCAGCCCCACGGCTGCGGCCGACGGCATCGATTTCGTCGATGAAGACGATGCACGGTGCGTTCTTCTTTGCCTGTTCAAACATGTCGCGCACGCGGCTCGCGCCGACGCCAACGAACATTTCAACGAAGTCAGAACCCGAAATGGAAAAGAATGGAACGCCTGCTTCACCCGCAATGGCGCGTGCCAGCAAAGTCTTACCGGTACCCGGCGAACCCACCAGCAATGCGCCCTTGGGAATCTTGCCACCCAAGCGGCTGAACTTATGCGGGTCTTTCAAAAACTCGACGATTTCCTGAAGCTCTTCACGCGCTTCATCGATGCCGGCAACATCTTCAAAAGTGACCTTGCCATGCTTTTCAGTCAGCAGCTTTGCCTTGGACTTGCCAAAGCCCATGGCACCGCCAGCACCGCCGCCCTTTTGCATTTGGCGCAACACGAAAAATGCGATGCCCAAGATCAGCAGGAATGGCAGTGCCTGATATATGAGAAGTAGCAGCAGGCTTGGCTGTTCCGCAGTTTTTACCTCAACCACTACGCCTTTTTCAGCAAGCAATGGGGGAAGGCTGGAGTCATTCGGCAGCGGCACCGTTGCGAAGGTTTCATCATTCTGAAACTTGCCATTGATCCGGTCCGGCGCGATGGCAACATACTTGACTTCGCCCGCTTCAACTTTGTCGCGGAATGACGAATAAGTGATACCGTTGGTCGGCGTGGATGAGCCGTTGAAAATGGAGGCGACGACCAGAAGCGCCACAATGATGGCCGACCAGATGGCCATATTCCGCAGCATCGGGTTGCTCTTTGGTTCCTGTTCGTCGTTCATCATCACTGCCTTGATTTCAGCCCCGCGCCAAACGCGCAGAGATACTTCGTCAATGTAGGTGCGATTATGTGAATGGCAATATAGCGATTGGCAAAATTCCGGTCGGTGTACACTTAGTTCCGCCGCGGCGGTGCCATGGTAAACCGCCAATTGTCGCCGCCTTCGCATTTGACAGCACCCATGGTGGCGGTGCGCCCGTCCGAAAGTTCGGCAAGCAAGCGGTCAATGGCATCACCGCGCGGGGCAAGTTCGGGCTCCATCAGTTGCAGGCAATGGATCAACAGGCGGCGTTGTATCTCACGCGGGACATCGCGCGCATCGCAGGTCACGGCGTCCGTTTCGCGCTGGACCCTCTCTTGCGTGAGTTTCTCGGTCATCCAATTTAGCGCTTCTGAGGCATCTGCCAGTGCGCTGGCGGTGCGTCCGGCGCGGTCGGCGCGAAAGGGATGCTGTGTGTTCGCCAACCAATGGCGCATCGCGACCCGTTCGAAGTCGGTATTTGCGTTGCTGGGGTCCTCGACCGGATTGAGCCCAGCGGTCGCGCAAATGGACATTAACTCGTCTTTCGTGAACCCCAATAAGGGGCGCAGTATATGCCCATTTGTCGACCGGATAGCGGATAGGCCGTCAACGCCGCTGCCGCGTGCAACGCGCATTAGTATGGTTTCAAGCTGATCATCGGCATGGTGAGCGGTGGCGATATACGCACAATCATGCTGCTCTGCCGCCTGCGCCAATAACGCGTATCTTGCGGCTCGTGCAGCGGATTGAATATTTCCGCTGATTTTTTCGGCAGGCGACAAAATGACGTGCGGCACATGCATGTCTTTGCACATACGCTGCACATATAATGCTTCGTCGGCGGACTCTGGCCTTAACCCATGATCGACTGTCGCCGCGACAACGCGATCGGGCATGGTTTTGTGCAACAATATAAGCAGTGCCAAGCTATCGGGCCCGCCGGATAGCGCGCACAATATGCGCGCGCTCGCCGGGACATGCAGCGCATTTACCGCGCCGTTAAAACGGTCGAGA
>CAZCXQ010000132.1:5207-5889 GCA_964502655.1 uncultured Sphingorhabdus sp. | reverse complement strand
TTCGATGATCCGCGCAGCATTATTGGCCAGCATTGCCGTTTCCGGCGTGGCAGTGACCGCGCCTGTTATGGCGCAAGACGAAGCTGCAAGCGCGGAAAGTGGTGATGAAATCATCGTCACTGCCCGCCGCCGCGAAGAAAATCTGCTCGATGTGCCCATCGCCGTCAGCGCATTTTCGGGCGAAGCGCTTGAATTGCGTGGCGCACTTGACCTGACCGACATTGGCAACATCACGCCGAACACCACGCTTGAAACATCGCGCGGCAGCAACTCGACGCTGTCGGCATTTATTCGCGGTATCGGGCAACAGGATCCAGTGTCGGGTTTTGAACCCGGTGTCGGCATCTATCTCGACGATGTGTATTTGAACCGTCCGCAAGCTGCGGTCCTCGACATTTATGAGGTAGAACGCATCGAAGTTCTGCGCGGGCCGCAAGGTACGCTGTACGGCCGCAACACCATCGGCGGCGCGGTGAAATATGTCACAAAGCGTTTGCCGCAAGAGTTCGCCTTGAGCGCACGGGCAACGGTCGGAACGTATGATCAGGCCGACGGCGTCGTGACTGTGTCCGCACCGATCGGCGAAATCGTGCGCGTCGGCGGTAGCGTCGCGCGGCTTTCACGCGGTGGCTTTGGCGATAACCTGACCACCGGTCTTGAAAATTATAACAAGGACGTATGG
>CAZCXQ010000132.1:0-5197 GCA_964502655.1 uncultured Sphingorhabdus sp. | reverse complement strand
GTATCAGCGGCGATTATAGCCATGACAAGAGCGACCCACGCGGCGGTCATCGCATCATTCCCGGATTGTTGTCGGGCGCACCCGTGCTGGACAATGTTTTTGACACACGCGGCGGACTTGTTGATCCGAAACAGGATATCGAAGCTTATGGCCTCGCCATGAACATTTCGGTGGACCTGTCCGACACCCTGACGCTGCGGTCCATCAGCGCATGGCGCAAAGATGACACGCTGACGCCCATCGACTTTGACGCGCTGCCTGCCGCAGATGTTGACGTCCCCGGTGGCTATTTCAACGAACAGGTCAGTCAGGAAGTGCAATTGCTCGTGGACGCTGGTCCGTTCAGCGGCATGGTCGGTGCATATTATCTGGATGCCACGGCAGATACCTTGTTCGATGTGCGCCTGTTCACGACGCTCAGCGGATTGACGGCATTTACCAATGCTGCGGTCGATACGGAAACCTACGCCATCTTCGGTGATTTTACGTACGATCTTTCCGAACAGCTCAGCCTGTCGGTTGGTGGCCGTTACACATGGGATAAGCGCACCGCGAATATCCTGCGCCAAAACTATCTCGGTGGCGGATCGCCATTCTTTGGCGGGGCAGGCGTCGCCTTTGGTGCAGCCAGCACAAACTTCAGCGGACAGCGTGATTTCAAAAAGTTCACGCCCCGCATATCGCTCAGCTTTAAGCCAACGCCAGACGACAATATCTACGCCAGCTTCAGCCAAGGCTTTAAGGGCGGCGGCTTCGATCCGCGCGGCGTGGGTGCCAATGCGCCAGATCTGAACGGCAATGGTATTCGCGGCGAAAACGACGAAGTGGCTGCGTTTTTGAGCTTCCGTCCAGAAAGCGTCGACAGCTATGAAGTTGGCTATAAGGGCAATGCGTTCGACGGCGGCCTGACCTTCGCGCTCGCGGGCTTCTACGCCGACTATAAGGACGTGCAAATCCCCGGTTCGGTCGCATGTATCGTCAGCGGCCTGCCATCCTTCTGCGGCGTCACGTCCAACGCGGGCAAGGCGACATTCAAAGGCGTCGAGCTTGAGTTTAACGCACGGCTTGGCGAAAGCGTTGCCAATGATGGTGACCGTTTGAACCTGCTGGGTGCAGTGGGTTATATTGATGCGAAGTTCGACCAATATATCTCGAACATCGCGAGCGTCCCGACCGATGTTGCCGCCTTCCGCGATGTGCAGAACACACCTTCATGGACCGCCAGCGCAACGCTTGCCTACATGACGCCAGTTGGCGCAGGACGCTTGAATCTGGGCACAACCGTTTCGTATCGCAGCAGCACGACGCAGTTCGAAATTGCGAACCCCTATATTGATCAGTCGGGCTATGCGCTTGTCGACGCAAGCCTGGTGTACACCGCGCCTGACGATCGTTGGAGCATTGGGCTTTATGGTAAGAACCTGTTCGACAAGGAATATAAGACTTCGGGCTACAGCTTCATCGCTGGCAATGCGACGACTGGCGTGCCCATCCTTGGCGGAAACGGTTTGCCCGTTGCGTCGCTGGGCCGTGAAGGCACGCTGACCGCATTCTACGGCAACCCGCGTCAGCTGTTTCTGACCGCTGGCGTGAAGTTCTAAAAAGCTTGCGCGAAAGCGCATGAAAAAAGAAAGGCCGGGTCATCATGCCCGGCCTTTCTTTTTATCCGCGAAGCACCGCGCCCAGTTTGGCCGCGGCCGCAATGACCTTATCTGAAATCAGTTTCAGATCATCATCGCCATAGCTTTTGTCGGTGGGTTGAAGCGTAATTTCAACCGCCAGGCTGACTTGCCCCTCGGGTACGCCCTGTCCGGCAAAACGGTCAAACAAACGCGCTGCGACGATGTTGTCTTTGTCGCATCCCTTAATGGCCCGAACCAGATCATTGGCCGGCGTATCTTGGGAAACCAGAAACGCAAAGTCGCGGGTAACGGCTTGTAATGCAGGCGGTGTGAAGGCCGGACGCATAAAGCCAGTGGCTTTTTTGAGCGGTATCGCATCCAAAAAGATTTCCGCTGCGACAACGCTGCCATCAAGGTCAAAGGCCTTTGCCGTTGCCGGATGCAGCGTGCCGAATGCGCCAAGAATATTCTTTGGTCCCATACGCAATGTCGCCGATTGTCCGGGATGATAATGCGCACCGGCATCGTCCATCACAAGCAGGCTGTCGGTTGCGACACCCGCTGCCTTGAGCAACGCGATGGCCTCTGCCTTGGCATCAAAAGCATCAAATTTTGCCGATTTACCGGTCGCCCAATTGCGCACGGATTTGTCGCCCGCCAGAACGATTCCCGCCGTCAGACGCTCGTCGCTTGTGCCATCCGCTGCGGCAAAATAACGCCGACCGATTTCGAACAGACGTACCGATGATGCGCCGCGATCCATGTTCCGCTGCGCGGCAGAGAGCAGACCCGGCAACAGCGAAGGGCGCATGACCTTCATGTCTTCGGAGATCGGGTTGGCAAGGCTCCATGTGCCGCCACCAAATGCGTCCGCCGCCTTTTGCGGCAGGAACGACCAGTTGATCGCTTCGTTCAAGCCACGTGCCGCCGCTGCACGGCGCACTTTGCGTTCCAGCGACTGGACAGGCGTTGCGGTTGGCTTGGCGACGCCGTCTGCACGGGGCAGTGGCACGGATACGACATTGTCGAGACCGACGATACGCACGACTTCTTCGACAATATCTGCAGGGCCATCGACGTCACGACGCCATGTCGGCACGGTAACGCGCCAGTCGTCGCTTACGGCAAAACCCAGTCTTTCCAATATATTGCGCTGTTCCTCCGGCGCAACATCAACGCCGCCAAGTTGCTGGCAATATTGGGTGTCATAGGAAATGTTGCGCGGCGCAACTGGTGCAGCGCCCGCCCTAGTGATGACACTTGGCGTCCCGCCGCAATGGTCGAGCACAAGCTTGGTCGCGATTGCCAATCCGTCTTCCAGAAACGCAGGGTCAACGCCGCGTTCAAAACGTTGCCGCGCATCGCTGGTCAAAGCCAGCTTCTGTCCGGTGCGCGCAATATGTTCAGGATCGAAATAGGCGCACTCGATGAGGACATCCGTCGTCGTTTCCGAAACACCACTATGCTCGCCACCCATGATGCCGCCAATGTCGTGCACCATGCTGTCGTCAGCAATGACGGTCATGGTCGAATCCAGCGTGTAAGTCTTGCCGTTGAGGGCGACCATATCTTCGCCATCGACCGCCTTGCGCGCCACAAGCGCTCCATTCAGCTTGGCGCGGTCATAAACGTGCAACGGCCGACCAAGATCGATGGATATGAAGTTGGTGATGTCGACGAGCACTGAAATCGGCTTTTGGCCAATGGCTTTCAGCTTGCTGCGCATCCATTCGGGGGCGTCGCCATTGCGGACACCGGAGACAGCTTGTGCGTAGAACGCAGGGCAGCCCGCAGCGTCGTCGGTGCGTACGACCGGCGCGGGGCCGCTGCCTTCATTTGGCGTGTCCAAATTGATACGGTAGACTTCGTTTAGCGGGCGCAATGTCCCAAGGCCTGCTGCGGCGAGATCGCGCGCGATGCCGCGAACGCCCATGCAATCCTGACGGTTGGGGGTGATGCTGACATCAATGACGGGGTCGTCCAATCCTGCCCAATCGGCATAGACTGTCCCCACCGGCGCGTCGGCGGCGAGTTCGATGATGCCATCATGATCGTCGCCCAATTCCAGCTCCGCAATCGAACACATCATGCCGTTGGATTCGACGCCCCGGATCGCTGCAACTTTCAACACCATGCCATTTGCGGGAACGACTGCACCGGCTGGGCCGAATACGCCAAGCATGCCTGCGCGCGCATTGGGTGCGCCGCAGACCACCTGAAGCGGTTCGCCACCTGCGTCGACGGACAGTATCTGCAATTTATCCGCCTGCGGATGCGGCGCCGCGCTCAACACTTTTGCAATGCGGAACGCGGACAATTTGTCTGCCGGGTTCTCGATGCCCTCAACCTCAAGCCCGATACGGTTCAGGCAATCGGCAACGGCCTGCATATCGGCGTCGGTATCGAGATGCTCTTTCAGCCATGATAATGAGAATTTCATGCGCCTACTCCTCCGCTCAGCGTCGGCACGTCGAGCGCGTCAAATCCGTAATGTTGCAGCCAGCGATTATCGCCGTCGAAGAAGGCACGCAGATCGTCCATCCCATATTTCAGCATGGCAAGGCGGTCGACACCGGTGCCGAAGGCAAAGCCCTGCCATATATCCGGATCAAGCCCGCAGGCCTCGATAACCTTGCGATGGACCATGCCCGAACCAAGCACCTCCATCCAGCCTTCCGATCCGCCAATGACGCGCTTGCCGTTGACCATCGAATAGCCGACGTCGACTTCAACCGATGGTTCGGTGAATGGGAAATAGCTTGGACGCAGACGCAAGACGACATCTTCGCGTTCGAAATAGGCCTTTAGAAATGTCTCCAACGTCCATTTCAGATGACCAAGGTGAATGCTCTTGTCGATGACAAGGCCTTCGATCTGGTGGAACATCGGCGTGTGCGTCGCATCGCTGTCGCTGCGGTAGACGCGGCCAGGTGCGATAATGCGGATCGGCGGTTCCTGTGACGTCATGGTGCGGATTTGTACAGGTGATGTGTGCGTCCGCAGCAGCATTTTGCTACCCTCGCGCGCCATGTCGTCGGGGAAATAGAATGTATCATGCATCGCTCGTGCAGGATGCGTTTCGGGAATGTTGAGCGCGGTGAAATTGTGCCAATCGTCTTCGATCTCACGCCCTTCGGCAACGGCGAAGCCCATGTCGGCAAAGATTTCGGCAAGCTCGTCCATGACTTGGCTGACCGGATGCACTGTTCCGCGCGGTGTTTCGGGTGCAGGCAATGTCATGTCGACATATTCGCTTGCGAGACGCCGGTTCAACTCGGCTGTTTCCAAGGCTGCTTTTTTCGCGGCCAGCGCCGCGGTAACGCTTTCGCGCAGACCGTTGATAATCGGACCTTGCGTCTGACGTTCATCGGGCGACATCGCCCCCATCGTCTTGAGCAACGCCGAAACGCTGCCTTGCTTGCCAAGGGCGGATATCCGAACAGCCTCCAGCGCATCCAGCGTATCCGCGGAATCAATCGCTGCCATCAGTTCGGTTTGGAGTGTCGCAATATCTGTCATCATGGTTCGCCTGAATAAGCAAAAGGGCGCGAACGGCAAGTGCCGCCCACGCCCTT
>CAZCXQ010000131.1:0-5932 GCA_964502655.1 uncultured Sphingorhabdus sp. | reverse complement strand
GCGCATCTTGCGTGCCGATACCGCCGCTGTTGCGGCGATTTCTGTGTGGATGTCCAAAAATGGCGATTGGGCGGGTTAGCAGGCTGTAATGCTGCATGCGCACCGCGTTGCACCTGCGCCGTGTCCGCTTTTGCAATCATATGCAATGCGACGCGGAACTAACCAACGGAATTTTCTGGCAATATAGCCGCTACATTTCTAAACCGTCGGCATGAGCACAAAAACTGTTTCGGACCGCGAAGATCCCGTCATTGAAACGCGCGATCAACTCGTCGCGGCGATTGCCAAGGGCGAAAAGCCCAAGGACCGCTGGCGCATTGGCACCGAGCATGAAAAATTCGTCTATAACCGCACGGATCATCGTGCGCCTTCCTACGACGAACCAGGCGGCATCCGCGATCTGTTGATGGCACTGACCGAATTTGGCTGGGAACCCGTCTACGAAAACGGCAAGGTCATCGCCATGAGCGGCACCGATGGCGCCGTCAGCCTTGAACCCGCAGGCCAGCTGGAATTGTCGGGTGCCCCGCTTGAAAACCTGCATCAGACATGCGCGGAAACCGGGCGGCATTTGAAGCAAGTGAAAGCCATTGGTGACAAGACCAACACCAGCTTTTTGGGCCTTGGGCTTTGGCCCGACAAGACGCGGGCTGAATTGCCGATCATGCCCAAAGGCCGCTACGACATCATGCTGCGCCATATGCCGCGCGTGGGCAGCATGGGCCTCGACATGATGCTGCGTACCTGCACGATTCAGGTCAATCTTGATTTTTCAAGCGAAGCCGACATGGCCCATAAGTTCCGCACCTCGCTTGCGCTGCAACCGCTGGCGACCGCCTTGTTCGCAAACTCGCCCTTCTTGGAAGGCAAGCCAAACGGTTTTCTTTCTTACCGCAGCCACATCTGGTCTGACACCGATCCGCAGCGCACAGGCATGCTGCCGTTCGTATTCGATGAAAACTTCGGATATGAACAATATGTCGACTATATGCTGAAGGTGCCGATGTATTTCGTCTACCGTGACGGCAAATATATCGACGCATCGGGGCTGGATTTCCGCGACTTTTTGAAGGGCGAACTTTCGGTGCTGCCGGGCGAAAAGCCGACCGTTTCCGATTGGGAAGACCATATGTCGACCGCCTTTCCCGAAGTGCGGTTGAAAAGCTTCTTGGAAATGCGCGGCGCGGATGGTGGCCCATGGAACCGTATCTGTGCGCTGCCCGCCTTCTGGGTCGGCTTGCTGTACGATCAGGGCGCGCTTGATGCTGCCTGGGACGAGGTAAAGCATTGGACAATGGAAGAACGCGAAACGCTGCGCAGTGCCGTGCCAGCGCAGGGCCTGAACGCAGCAATACCCGGTTGCGGCAAGTTGCTCGATCTTGCAGGGCGGATCCTCGATATCTCATCGTCAGGGCTTGCCGCGCGCAACCGTTTGAATGCCAGTGGCGACAATGAAACCGGCTTTCTAGACCCGCTGCGCGAGATCGTTTCGAGCGGCAAAACCGTTGCCGAACAATTGCTCGACAAATATCACGGCGAATGGGCCGGTGACATCTCACGCGTATATGACGAGATGAGCTTCTGATATTTGGTGCTGAACGGCCACAGTGCGCCAAAAATTGCAGCTTTTCTGCAAAGCTTTGTTGATTCTCTGACAGTTACCCCTAAGGGGACGGGCTCGTATCAAGAGCGTGGTTAACACACCCGCTCTTTCGTCCATCAACTCGGGAGAATCCTATGCGTTCTGTTCGCTCCATCATGGCATCAAGCGCTGCTATTGCGGTTGCCACTACCAGTCTTTTCATCGCACCTGCGGCTTATGCGCAGGACGATGCTGCGCAAAACAGCGCCGCCTTGGGCGAAATCGTTGTAACCGCGCAGCGTCGTGAAGAAAATCTTCAGGATGTGCCCTTGTCGGTAACCGCCGTAAGCGGTGACCAGCTGGGTGCAATTACCGCTGGCGGCGTCGATATTCGTGGCATTTCTGGCCGCGTGCCAAGCTTGCTGGTTGAATCGTCTTTTGGCCGCACCTTCCCGCGCTTTTACATTCGTGGCCTTGGCAACACCGACTTTGACTTCAACGCATCACAGCCCGTCAGCTTGATCTATGATGATGTCGTACTCGAAAACCCGATCCTGAAGGGCTTTCCAATCTTTGATATGGAGCGCGTCGAAGTCCTGCGTGGACCGCAAGGCACGCTGTTCGGCCGCAACACGACGGCCGGTATCGTTAAATTTGACAGCGTAAAGCCAAGCGATGTGGCTGGCGGCTATGGCAAGATTTCCTATGGCCGTTTTAATGCAGTCAACGTCGAAGGTGGCTTTGGCGGCCCATTGGGCGAGAAAGTCAGCGTCCGCGTATCGGGCATGTACCAGCGTCAAGACGATTATGTCGACAATGTCGTGCCAAGCAAGACAACCAAGGATGCGTTCGAAGGTTATAAGGAATATGCCGCACGCGTTCAGTTCCTCGTCAAGCCCAGCGATGACTTCGACATTTTGCTGACCGGCCAGTTCCGTTCGCTTGACGGCACCGCCCGCTTGTTCCGCGCCAACGTGTTCACGCGTGGTCAGGAAGGTCTTAACACAAACTTCGACCGTTATCGCGTATCAACCGACGGCAAGAACGAACAACGCGTCGACACGCAGAATATGTCTGCGCGTATGACCTATGATGCTGGCGCCGTATCGTTCATTTCGGTCACCAGCTATTGGACGGGCGACGCGACCTCGGTTGGCGACGTTGACGGCGGCTTTGGTGCCAACTTCTTGCCACGCAATCTGTATGGCCCAGGCGAAATACCGTTCACTGCCGAAACCCGCGACAGCGTGCCAACGCTCAAGCAGTTCACACAAGAATTCCGCATTGCCAGCAACAACGATGGCCCGTTGAGCTATCAGGCGGGCGTGTTCTACTTTAATGAAAAGTTGGACATCGTTTCGGAAAACTATTCAACCTTGGGTGATCCAAACAACGCACCGGACGGCGTCAATATCGTCGTTTCGCAGCGCCAAAACAGCAAAGCCTATGGCTTGTTCGGTTCGATGACCTATCAGTTGACCGATCAACTGAGCGTCACTGGCGGCCTGCGTTACAATGATGACACGCGTGACTTCGTTGCCGTGCGCAGCAAGGACAGCCAGTTCCCCGGCTTCCTGCAAAACCCGCTTGGCACGGTGCGCCGCGATGTCAGCGATAATAACCTGACATGGGATCTCAGCGGAACCTATGCCGCAACGGATGATGTGAACCTATATGCACGCGTTGCCCGTGGCTATCGCGCGCCATCTATTCAGGGCCGCATCCTGTTCCCGCCAGCAACATCGACACCGCTGGAAAGCGGCGTAACTGTCGGCAAGTCGGAAACGATCACATCCTATGAAAGCGGTGTCAAATCGACACTGCTCGACGGACGTGCCCGTTTCAACATCAACGGCTTCTATTATGAACTGAACGATGCGCAGCTGACGGCAGTTGGCGGCGGCGTGAACGCCAACCGTCTCATCAACGCCGACAAGGTGCGCGGCTATGGCTTTGAAGCGGACATTGAGTTCAAGCCTGTACCGCAATTGCTGCTGACAGCTGGCCTGAGCTACAACAACACGAGCATCCGTGATGCAGGCCTGACCACTGCAGCCTGTGGCGCAACGCGCACAGATACGATCTCCAATGTGTCGTTGTGCACACCGCTTGACCCAATCGTGGTTGCGGCAGCCCCGTTCTCGGCGGCTATCGTTAACATCGACGGCAACAGCCTGCCACAGAGCCCCAAGTGGATTGCCAACTGGACAGCACGTTACGGCGTGCCCGTAGGCGACGGTGAGGTCTATGCCTTCACCGATTGGGCATATCGTTCGAAGATCAACTTCTTCTTATATGAATCGGTTGAATTTCAGGACAAGCGCATGCTCGAAGGCGGCCTTCGCGTTGGATACAAGACCGATGCCTATGATGTATCGGCGTTTGTCCGCAACATCACGAAGGATACTTCGGCAGTTGGCGGCATTGACTTCAACAACCTGACTGGCTTCGTCAACGAACCACGCGTCTGGGGCGTCGAAGCCGCGTTCAAGTTCTAATTTCCAACAATATCATGCCAGAACGGGGCGGGTTTGCGAAAGCAGGCTTGCCCCGTTCGCATATCGGCGTTAAGGGCCCAATTCTTCGCTGAAAAGCGGAGTGCAGGAGTTTAGCTCAGTTGGTAGAGCATCGGTCTCCAAAACCGAGGGTCGTGGGTTCGAGTCCCCCAACTCCTGCCATTTTATTGGCACCGCCTATAATTTGGCCTCTTCGCGGATCTTCATCCGCCAGCCCCAGATACTCAAAATAAACATCGCAGCATTCGATCCGAAGTCCAATGCCATCCAGCGGTTTAAAATCGGCAATTCATAAACAAAATAATAGTTGAAGCCGAAGAAGGGCAGCAGCGCGACGGCATAGGTCAGAAACGATGCGCGCGTGAACCGGCTAAACCAAATGAACAGGCCGCCCAAAACGGCTTGTGCGCCGAAACAACCGATAAGAAGCGCACTGGTCGCGCTCAAATGTTGATACGCCGGATTGATGGTCATCCGTTCGACCATATGGGGTGCAAACAAGCACCAGCCGCCCAACCCAAAATAGGGCAAAGCGATAAGACGCTGTATGTGGATGGACTGCATCCGCTGCCTTCAATGCGCTTTGCGCTTGGGCAACATGTGATGGGCCAAGACAATCACGGCGCCAATGGCGAGCCCGACGACACCGCATAATGCAGCATCGACAATCCACGCCAACGCGCCTTCATGCAGGCCGAAAAACTCCGCGGGGTGGATGCCAAAGCCGTGGACGATGATTTGCCCGCCGACCCATAGCATTGCCGCGGTGCCGATGGTTGATAAGGCGGCGAGCAGCTTTGGCATGCCCTTCACCAGACCGCGGCCAATGGCCTGCGACCCGCCATTTTCACGCTGCGCCATGTGCAGGCCGATGTCGTCCATTTTAACGATCAACCCAACCACGCCGTACACCGCAATCGTGATGGCAATCGCGACAAAGGCCAGAACGCCAGCCTCAAGCCAGATTGATGTTGCGGCAAGGCTTTTCACTTCGTTCAGCGCAATCGCCATGATTTCTGCTGACAAAATGAAGTCTGTCCGCACCGCGCCTTTTACCATATTTTGTTCATGCTCGGTGCTGGTCAATTCAGCGAGTTCTTCGACCAAACTCTCTTCCTCATGTGGAACTAGTTTTTCCCAAACTTTTTCGGCGCCTTCGAAACACAGATAAGCACCGCCCAGCATCAGAATTGGTGTGATCGCCCATGGCAAGAACAGGCTCAGCAACAACGCAACCGGCAAGATGATGACCAGCTTGTTAAAGAATGAGCCCTTAGCGATGCGCCAGATTATCGGCAGTTCGCGGTCGGGGGTGAACCCTGTGACATATTGCGGGGTAACCGCCGTATCGTCGATGACAACACCTGCGGCCTTGCTGCCTGCCTTGCCAGCGGCAGCGGCGACATCGTCCACAGATGCGGCCGCAACCTTGGCGATTGTCGCAATGTCGTCGAGTAAGGCGGCAAGACCGGATGGCATGTGGACAAATCCCTGAATGTGATGGCGCGTTGACGGATAACCAAAAACGGCAGCAGTTCAAGGCCGTTCAGAACGGATGCGGGCGATGGGTGCATTCCCAAAGCCACTTGCCTCACACCGAATCCATCGCTAAAGGCCTAGTCTTTCCGAAATCGGAACCTATATCGCTCTCGACCCGCCGGTCGGAGCGCTGGCGGCTATCCTCGGGATCGAACAGGAAGAAACGATATGGCAAAGACAAGCCCCGGTGAATTCATCCGTCAGGTACGGACCGAAATCGGCAAGGTAGTATGGCCCTCGAGGCAGGAAACCGTGCAGACCGCGATTATGGTATTGATCATGACGATCATCTTGG
>CAZCXQ010000130.1:4469-5937 GCA_964502655.1 uncultured Sphingorhabdus sp. | reverse complement strand
ATCGACCTTTTCTCCGGGGCCAAGCGCGCGTGTTTTTGCCTTCATTTTCCAGCTATAGACCGACCGGCCGCTCGCATCCTTCAGCGTGACCAGCATTTCAGGGACATTTTGCTTCACGGCTGTCGGATTAACGATACTGCCGCTCGCAATGAAATACGGCGTGCCATCCTCGCGTTCGTTGAGTTCGAGATTGTCGTTCAAAACAATGGTCAGATCGGGTTCCGCGGCTGCGTTTGAAAGGCCGATTTCGGGCATTCCGAAATAGGATATCGCGCCGCCAATGGCCGCCACCAAAATGGCAAAGGCGACCGCCGCCATCGTCCATATCTTCGAGAGATTCCGGCGGGCTTTAAACGGTGGTTCATGGGCAAAATGGCTCTGCGCAGGCGCATCGTCCAATAATCCGCCGCGCGGCACAGAAGGTTCCTTATAAGCCGTAGGGGCTTCAGCGGATCCAACGCGCATATCCGCAAAATTTGGAAATGCAGGTTCCGTCGTCCCGACATCATTTGCGCGTTCTGCGTCCACCGCACTTGGCGAAACGAATGTCGTTGGTGCAGGTTGCGGAACGGGTACGGGCGCGGGCTCGTCCACAGGTGTAGCCGGTGGCACCGTCTGCGCTGGCGCTGTTGCCTCCGCCGATGCGGCGGGTGGCGCGCTATGCGTCTCCACGGGTGCAACAACGGCGGGTGCTGGCGCTACCTCGGGCACGGCCCCTGCCTGAAACCAGCTATGTTTGCAGTTGGCACAGCGCACTTGGCGGCCGTCAACACCAACGGCATTGTCAGGGACAGCATAACGTGTGCGGCAGGATGGACAGACGAGCAGCATCTCTGCGCATAAACAGCAGCCGCCGGTGACTTGCAACCCTGCTATCGTAAAATGCTGTGGACGGTGACAATTCATCGGCCGCTGGTCATATGAATAGCCTTTGCCCCGTCCTGCCGTTTGTGCCATTTATCGCATTGATGCAGAGCGTGGTGGAATTCGATAATGTGGGGCTAAGATACGGAACGGGGGTGGAAACACTCACCGACCTTAGCTTTACCCTATATCCTGGAAGCTTCCATTTCCTGACCGGCGCATCGGGTGCGGGCAAGACATCGTTGCTGAAATTATTATATCTCGCGCACCGCCCAAGCCGGGGTGCAATCCGCATGTTCGGGCATGACGCCATCACTTTGCCGCGCAACCGCTTGCCGGGGTTCCGGCGCAGGATTGGTGTCGTTTTCCAAGACTTCCGCTTGGTTCCGCATTTGTCGACATTCGACAATATCGCCCTGCCGTTGCGCATTGCCGGCGTTCAAGAAAAGGATTTACGCGGCCCAGTCTCCGAAATGTTGGCGTGGATTGGCCTTACCGAACGGGCAGAAGCACGGCCAGCGACGCTTTCGGGCGGTGAACAGCAACGGGTCGCCATTGCCCGCGCTGTCATTGGCCGCCCCGAAATGCTTGTGGCCGACGAGCC
>CAZCXQ010000130.1:0-4459 GCA_964502655.1 uncultured Sphingorhabdus sp. | reverse complement strand
TTGCTTCAGTTGTTTGCTGCGCTGAACAAGCTGGGGACCACCGTCGTGGTCGCAACGCACGACATCCATTTGCTGCAAGAGATTGAAGGCGCGCAGATGATGCGGCTCGACAAAGGCCGCTTGTCCGATCCCACAGGGTCACTGCGTCACCCGCCACGGCCGTTGGTTTTGGAAAACTGATGCTGCTGGATTTCGCCCTTCCCGCGCATGACCGCAAGCTCATCCCCGAAGGCCGTTTGTCGGGGCCGATGCCATGGGTGATTGCCATCATGTTGTTTCTGACATTGCTGGTGGCGGCAGGCGGGCTGACATTGACTGAGGCTGCGCGCCAAGGGGGTAAGGATCTTGCGCGGCAAGTGACGGTCCAAATCATCGAGTCAGACCCTGCACAACGCGCAGCGCAACGTGCCGCGGTCACCCGCACGCTGCGCAAGTTGGACAGCATTGGAGAGGTGGAGCCTGTGCCCGACGCCGACGTGCGTGATTTGCTCGAACCATGGCTTGGCACGGGCGTTATTGACGCAGATGTACCCGTCCCGGCGTTGGTGGATGTGCGCTTCGCCTCTGAACCCACGG
This sequence comes from uncultured Sphingorhabdus sp., assembly GCA_964502655.1. Classification (GTDB taxonomy): domain Bacteria; phylum Pseudomonadota; class Alphaproteobacteria; order Sphingomonadales; family Sphingomonadaceae; genus Sphingorhabdus_B. The sequence continues at coordinate 3,883 of CAZCXQ010000130.1, read as the reverse complement.
CCGAAACGCTCAGCCGCTTACAATCAGCGCTGCGTTCGGTTGCGCCAAACATCCGGGTGGATTCGCACAGCAGCTGGATGGCGCCGTTTTTCGAACTCATGCGCGCGCTGCTATGGCTGGCGGCGGCCGTGTTCCTTTTGCTGCTCGTCGCCACGTCGGCTGTTGTGATTTTGGCGGTTCGAAGCACGCTGAATACCCATCGGGAAACGATAGAGATTATGCACATGATGGGCGGCACCGATGTTCAGGCCGCGCGCTTGTTCCAGCGCCGCGTTGCCCTGGATGCATTGCTCGGCGGCATCGTCGGTTTCATTGTGGCAGCGGTTGTTATCATTGCCGTGGGTGGCCGGTTCGCGGCGGTTGAGCCGGGACTTTTGTCTGGCGCGCATTTCCCTTATTATGGCTGGGCGATCCTTGCGCTCATTCCGCTTGCCGTGATGGCGCTTGCCATGCTTATGGCGCGTATGACGGTGATTTCGGCGTTGAAGAGAATGTTATGATCAGACGGTCCATTGCTTTTGTGTTGCTTGTCTGGATGCTCGGCTTCGCCTGGTTTGCGTTGCTTTTGCCGCAACCCGCCGCAATCACCCCAACCGACGCCGTCGTTGTCCTAACGGGCGGGCCGAACCGGATTGACCGCGGGCTTGAGATATTGGCAACAGGGCAGTCGCAAAAAATGCTGATTTCCGGGGTCGACCGCGATGTCAAACCGCGGGAGCTTGCCGCGCAATATCCGGGTTCGTCGAAATATTTCAAATGCTGCATCGATCTGGGTTTCCAGTCGGTCGACACCCGATCGAACGCATTGGAAACGGCGGCATGGGCCAAGCGGAACAAAGTGACCAGTTTGCGGCTTATCACGCATGATTGGCATATGCGACGCGCGCGCTTTGAACTCGACAGGGAATTGTCCGGCAATGTCGCCGTCACCAATGATGCTGTATCGACCCACCCGTCGCTGGGCGCGCTGTTCAAAGAATATAATAAATATTGGTTGCGGGCTGTCGCGTCTCTGCTGGGTATGTAGCCGATGCTCGCGATGATCCGATCTGGCTTATACATTGCCATTTTCTACACGGGATCGGTGTTTTTCGTGGCCACAGCGTTTTTCGCGCAATGGTTTTCCATTCCGCTGATGCAATGGGCGGTACGCAGCTGGTCGCGCTGGCAATATGCCTGCTACCGCCACATTTTGGGCATCACGATTAAGATTGAGGGCCACTTGCCGCACAAGCCCGTGCTCTATGCGATCAAGCATGAAAGCATGTTTGAGACGATCGACATGCCGCGTATGTTTAACAAGCCCGCTGTGGTCACCAAAAAAGAATTGTTCGACATACCCTTTTGGGGGCCCGCAGCGCGCGCTTATGGCATGATACCCGTTGACCGCAACGGCGGCGCCACCGCATTGCGCGCGATGCTCGTTTTGGCGAAAAAGATGATCGCCGACGGGCGACCCATTGTGATTTTCCCGGAAGGCACGCGCGTCGCGCCGGGCAGCCAACCGCCGCTGCAATCCGGATTTGCCGGATTGTATAAGCTCATAAACCTGCCCGTAGTGCCAATCGCGGTCAACAGCGGCACCTTAAGCCCGCGCAGGACTGGTATCTGGAAATCGGGGACAATTACGTACAAGGTCGGCGAAGAACTTCCCACGGGCCTGCCGCGCGAAGACATTGAAGCGCGGGTGCATGCGGCGATTAACGCGCTGAATTAATGCTTGCGTCCAAAGTCGGGCGCGTCATCATCTTGACCCTGTTCGACAATCGACCGCCGGATGTCACGCGTGCGGCTGAACAACGCCTCCAACTCGTCGCCTTTGCCGTACCGAATGGCGCGTTGCAAGGCGCTTAAATCTTCCGAAAAACGCTGCAGCATTTCAAGCACAGCGTCCTTGTTCGACAGGAACACGTCGCGCCACATCACGGGATCGGACGCAGCAATACGGGTGAAATCGCGGAAACCACCGGCGGAATATTTGATAACTTCGCTTTGAGTCACGCCTTCAAGATCATCGGCGGTTCCGACAATCGTATAAGCGATAAGATGCGGCAGATGGCTGGTTACCGCCAACACCATATCATGGTGGCGCGCATCCATGATTTCGACATCCGCGCCAAGGCGCTGCCAAAAACTGCGCAAGCGCTCGACAGCTGCCTCTGGCGCATTTTCGGGCGGCGTCAATATGCACCAGCGGCCTTTGAACAAGGTTGCAAAACCTGCATCCGGCCCGCTTTTTTCCGTACCCGCAACAGGATGGGCGGGAATGATCATCGCGTTGGGCAGAACGGCCGCAAGCGCGTCCGCGACGCTTTGCTTACATGAGCCGACGTCACTGACGATGGCATCGGCAGGCAGGTCGGACGCAAAGTCCGCCGCGACTGCCCCCATGGCACCTACCGGCACGCATAAAATGACAAGGTCGGCGGCCATGACCGACGCGCCCGCAGTATCGGTGACATCGTCGCATATGCCCAATTGGACAGCACGCGCCCGGACAAGCGGATCGGCATCATGGCCGGTGATCCGCACCGATGGCATCTGCGCCTTTACGGCACGCGCGACGGACGAGCCAATGAGCCCAAGCCCAATCACCGTTAAACGCGCAAATGGCAGCATCAGGCGTGCGCTTCCAAAATCTTGCGCAACGCCGCCATGACGCCGCGATTTTCATCCTCGGTGCCAATCGTAATCCGCAGCCCGCTGCCAAGGCCCTGCCCCGGCAACCAGCGCACGATATAGCCCTCGGCCATAAGGCCATTATAAGCCGCTTCCGCACTGCAATTGCCTTCAAACAATATCATCAGGAAGTTCGCCCACGACGGGATGACTTTCACGCCATGGTTCGACAATGCCGCACATTCGGCCGCCATCCAGTCACGCCATAGGGCATTATGCTGGCGGCTGCGCGTCACGAAATCCGTATCGCCAAGCGCGGCAATCGCTGCGGCCTGCCCTGCAGCGGTGACATTGAACGGCGCACGCACGCGGTTGAGCGTCGCGATCAGGCCCGGCTGACCATAGCACCAGCCAATGCGTTCGGCCGCAAGACCATAGATTTTGGAAAATGTGCGCGTAATCAGGACATTGTCATGTTGGCGCGCAAGCTCCAGCGCGGCAGGGCCGTCATCCTCAAGATACTCGCCATAGGCTTGGTCCAAAACAAGGACGCAGTTGCCGGGCAGGCCAGCATGAAGCCGCGCGATTTCGGCGTCGCTGCAATAAGTACCGGTCGGGTTATTGGGATTTGCGACAAAAACAACCCGTGTCTTTTCTGTCACCAACGCCAGCAACGCATCGACGTCTGTGCCATAATCCTTATCAGGGGCGACAATCACATTGGCAGCGGTCTTCCGCGCGGCGATGTCGTACACCGAAAAGCCGTAGCGGACATAAATGATATCATCACCAGCGCCAGCATAGCCCATGGCGATCAGATTCAGCAGTTCGTCAGAACCCGTACCGCAAACGATCAGGTCGCTGTCGACGTCATAGGCTGCGCCTAAAGCCTCGCGCAGCGCGGTGCTGGCGGGGTCAGGGTAGCGCGCGAGTGACGCGCCTTTATCGAGCAGCGCAGCGGCCGCATGTGGGCTGCAGCCAAGCGGATTTTCGTTCGCGGATAATTTTATCAATACGCGTCCATCATCCGACTTTGCTTTGCCGGGGGTATAGGCGCTGATGGCTTCGATCCATGGTTTGGCGGTAGGCGTGTTCATGCCCGCGGCCATAGCGGCGCAAGCAGCGAAGCGCAACGCTCGCCCTATTTGGCCAACGCAGATTAAAGAGTTTCTATTGTTTCGCACGGCCACGCTGATATGGCGTTGTGTATGCAAGGGGATACGCGTTTCGGTCTGGATAAGAAAGTACGCCTGCTGGGACCAGT
>CAZCXQ010000129.1:0-5938 GCA_964502655.1 uncultured Sphingorhabdus sp. | reverse complement strand
GTCCTGACCCAAAGGCCTTGGTTGGCATGAAGGCGGGTGCTTGGCTCGTTGCGGGACTTGATCCATTTGGTCAGCGGTCCCGCGTTGATGCCTATGCCAAGGCGGGCGTCGATGCGCTTGCCATGGAATTCATGCCGCGTATCACGCGTGCGCAGTCGATGGACATATTGTCGTCGCAGTCGAACCTGTCGGGTTACAAGGCTGTGATCGAAGCTGCGTCTATATATGGCCGCGCCTTTCCAATGATGATGACCGCTGCTGGCACCGTAAGTGCCGCAAAGGCGTTCATCATGGGCGTTGGCGTTGCCGGGCTTCAGGCCATTGCAACAGCGCGTCGTCTGGGGGCGCAGGTTTCAGCAACCGACGTACGTTCCGCGACGAAAGAACAGATCGAATCGCTCGGGGCCAAGGCAATCTTCGTTGAGAATGTCGCCGGTATCGAAGGCGAGGGCGCTGGTGGTTATGCGACCGAAATGTCCGACGAATATAAGGCGGCGCAAGCCGAACTGGTTTCCGCACATATTGCGAAGCAAGATATCGTTATTACGACCGCATTAATTCCGGGGCGTCCTGCACCGCGCCTTATTTCGGATGCGCAGATTGCGACCATGAAGCCGGGTTCGGTGATATTCGACCTTGCGGTCGCGCAAGGTGGCAATGTCGAAGGTTCAAAGCCAGATGAGATCGTCGTCAAGCATGGCGTCAAAATCGTCGGCTATTCCAACACACCAGCGCATTTGGCGGCGGATGCATCGGCGCTGTTTTCGCGCAATTTGTACAACTTCCTATCCGCGTTTTGGGACAAGGAAGCGGGCAGGCCCGTACTACCTGATGACGACGAAATTACCGCAGCCATTCGCCTGACCAAAGATGGCAAGGTCGTGAATGATCGCCTGTTGGCGTAAGGGGGCACCATGGACTTCATTTCAATTTTATCCATCTTCGTGATGGCGTGTTTCGTGGGCTATTATGTCGTTTGGTCGGTTACTCCCGCACTGCACACGCCGTTGATGGCGGTTACGAACGCCATTTCTTCGGTCATCATTGTGGGCGCGTTGATCGCGTCTGCAGCGGGTGGTTCGCCGACTGCAAAATGGCTGGGGCTGATTGCGGTTGCACTGGCAAGCGTGAATATCTTCGGCGGCTTTGCGGTAACCGCACGCATGCTCGCAATGTACAAGAAAAAGGAGCGTTAAGTTGGAACATGCTGCTCCTCCCGCATGGGTGATGCTCGCTTATTTGATATCGGGCGTCTTTTTCATTCTCGCTTTGCGCGGGCTTTCCTCGCCAGCGACATCACAGCAGGGCAACCGTTTCGGAATGGCCGGCATGCTGATTGCCGTTGTAACGACGTTGATCACGCATGAAGTCGCATCATTGCCCGAAATTTTGGGTGCGATTTTTATCGGTGGCGGCATCGGTTGGGTGACCGCGCGCAAGATTGCGATGACCGATATGCCGCAACTGGTGGCTGCGTTTCACAGCCTTGTCGGTATGGCCGCAGTGCTTGTTGCCGCAGCCGCGTTTTTGAACCCGGAAGCTTTCGGCATCAATGGCGCGGACGGGCTGATTAACCCCGTCAGCCGCATCGAAATGGGCCTGGGCATCGCGATCGGTGCAATCACGTTTTCTGGATCGGTAATCGCGTTCCTTAAACTCGCTGGCAAAATGTCTGGTGCGCCAATCATGTTGCCTATGCGGCATGTGATCAACTTAGGCACGCTGGCGGCGATCTTGGGTCTTATCGCTTATTTCACGGTTGACCAAAGCCCGTGGATATTCTGGACAATTACGGCACTCGCGTTCGTGATTGGCTTCTTGCTCATCATCCCAATTGGCGGCGCGGACATGCCCGTCGTGGTATCGATGCTCAACAGCTATTCTGGCTGGGCGGCAGCGGCGATGGGCTTCACGCTGCACAATACAGCAATGATCATCACCGGCGCGCTGGTTGGCTCGTCCGGCGCGATTTTGTCGTACATCATGTGCAAGGCCATGAACCGCAGCTTCATTAGCGTTATCGCGGGTGGCTTTGGTGCGGAAGCATCCGCAACCGGTGGCCCTGCGAAAGAGCAGCGCCCATGGAAGCGTGGTTCCGCCGAAGATGCTGCCTATATGATGCAGCAGGCAGAAAGCGTCATCATCGTTCCGGGTTACGGCATGGCGGTTGCGCAGGCGCAGCATATCTTGCGCGAAATGGCGGATGTGCTGAAGAAGCAAGGCGTTTCCGTGAAATATGCCATTCACCCGGTTGCCGGGCGTATGCCCGGGCATATGAACGTACTGCTGGCCGAAGCGCAGGTGCCTTATGATGAGGTATTCGAGCTTGAGGACATCAACAGCGAATTTGCGCAAACCGATGTTGCGTTCATTATCGGTGCAAATGACGTTGTGAACCCCGCGGCGAAAACCGACAAGACATCGCCGATCTACGGCATGCCGGTTTTTGATGTCGACAAGGCAAAGACCGTGTTCTTTGTGAAACGCTCAATGGGCGGCGTAGGCTATGCCGGCGTCGACAATGACGTGTTCTACATGGACCAAACGATGATGCTTCTGGCTGACGCCAAGAAGATGTGCGAAGACATCGTCAAAGCCTTGCAGCACTAGGTCACTTCACGCTATCGACGAACAAAGGCCGCCCTGAGCAATCTTGGGGCGGTATTTGTTTCATGTCAGGGGTAGCGAATATGCGTAAACTGGGGTTGATCGGCGGACTGAGCTGGTATTCGACCGAACTTTATTACGCCCGCATCAATAAACAGGTGCTTCGCCAGACAAACGGCACGTGCAACGCGCCCTTGCTGATCGAGAGCCTCAATTTCTGCGATGTTGGCAAAGCCAGCACGGATGAAGATTGGGCCCATGTCGCAGACGTGCTCACCGCCTCTGCCCAGCGTTTGGAGCAGGCTGGCGCCACCGCCATCCTGATATGTGCCAACAGCATGCATAAAGTGTTCGACACGGTCGCAGCGGCGGTTTCCATCCCGCTCATCCATATCGCGGACGCGGTGGGTGCCAAGATGAAGGCAGACGCCGTGCAATCGGCCGCACTGCTTGGCACCGCAAATGTCATGGCCGAAAACTGGTATCGTCAGCGCCTCGTAAAACATGGCGTATCGTTGCTGCCCGCCGAAATGGATGACGTGAAGGAACTGGACCGCATCATATATGACGAACTGATGCACGGCGTCGTAAAGCGCGATTCGGAGCGGGCATTGAAAACGCTCATCACCGAAATCGACCAAGAAGGCATCAAGGCGGTTGTGCTGGGCTGCACCGAATTGAGCATGATCATCGACACCAAAGCCAATGTTTTGCCGATCTATGACAGCACAGAAATCCACGCCGACGCTGGCGTTGACTGGATACTGAACACCCAATCCTAATCCCACTTGCATTTATCATTCTCTAAGGCATGTTGTGTCGATGAGGATAAGAGAGCTGCTATTCGTTGGCGCTGCATTTTGCGCGCTCGTTCAACCTGCTTCGGCAAAGACTATCGCCGTCTCGCCGGGTGAAGGCGCGCAGGAGCGTTTGCAAGAGGCGCTGATTGCTGCGGAGCCGGGTGACGTTGTCGAGCTTGCCGCCGGGCGATTCAAGCTGTCGGACGGTCTCTCGCTTGACGTCAACAATGTGACGGTAAAAGGGCAGGGCGGGTTGGAAACCATCCTTGATTTCTCCGGTCAGCAGGGCGCAGGCGAAGGATTATTGGTAACTTCCGATGACGTTGTGTTGAAAGACTTTGCGGTGGAGAACAGCAAGGGCGACGGCATCAAGTCAAAGGGTGCTGATCGCATCGTCTATCACAAATTGCGCGTGGAATGGACGGGCGGTCCATTGGCGACCAATGGCGCATATGGGATTTATCCCGTCGAAAGCAAAGATGTCTTGATTGACTCGGTATTTGTGCGCGGCGCGTCGGATGCGGGCATTTATGTCGGGCAGTCGCGCAATATCGTTGTGCGCCATTCAACGGCCGTTGAAAATGTCGCGGGCATTGAAATCGAAAACAGCTTTGACGCAGATGTTCATGATAATATCGCGACCCGCAACACAGGCGGCGTTTTGGTGTTCGACTTACCCAATCTGCCGCAAATGGGCGGACATAATGTCCGCATATTCGGCAATATCATTGTCAACAACATGACCCCGAATTTTGCGCCGAAGGGAAATATCGTCGCCAACGTTCCGACCGGAACGGGCGTTATGGTTATGGCTAACCGCAGGGTTGAAGTCTTTGACAATGTCATTGGTGAAAACGGCACGACCAACATCATGATCGTTGGCTATCGTTTTCCTTTTCAGGATCCCAAATATGACCCGTTACCGCGCGAGGTAAGCATCTGGGACAACCAGCATAGCCGCGCAGGGTGGGACCCCAAATTTCGCGGCGGCGCCGAAATTGCAGCCGCCATGGGCGGAAGCTTCCCGGCGATATTCTGGGACGGCGCTGGTGGCTCCGAATATACACCGGTCATTCAGGACGACGTCCCCGCGCTATCGTTGGGGTTAAAAGACGTGACTGCCGATACGGCAATGGCGCAACCGGCACCATTGGCCCGCGCAACATCGCGGCCTGCCGGATTGCCCGCGATCATTCTGCCCGAAGCAATGGAAGCTGCCATCCGCTAATGCGCTTACTCTTGCCGTTTGTGTTGGCTTTTGCAGCCGCCGTGGCAACGTCGGCTGCGTCGGATGATCCCGCGTTGGTTGCCATTGCTGGTCCGCAAAATCCGGCGACTTTATCTGCCTTTGGATTCTTCGACGGCAGCGCTGCGCGGCCATCGTCCCGCCTGATACCTTATGAACTGCGCACCCCGCTGTTCAGCGATTATGCTGCAAAACAACGTTTCATTTATGTGCCTGAGGGGACCCAAATTGGTGCGGATGCAGACGGAAAGCTGATCTTCCCCATCGGTAGCGCACTTATCAAAAGCTTTGGTTATCCGGCAAAGTCGGGTGGGCTGAATGTCATTGAAACCAGGGTCTTGTTGCATCAGGCGCAGGGCTGGGTTGCGTTGCCCTATGTGTGGCGCGCGGATGGTAAAGATGCGGATTTGCGCGTTGGCGGCACCAGGGTGCCCGTCACGTTCGCCCATGGTGGCAATGAACTGTCGGTGAATTACAGCGTGCCGAACAAGAACCAGTGCAAGCAATGCCATTCGGCAGCAGGAAATATCATGCCGATTGGGCCAGTATGGCAAAATATGGCGTTTCCCCGGGCGGCCGACGCACGCGCTATCGTAAAGGCAGCGCCTGCGCTGGCGCGGCTTCAGCCATATCCGAAATGGGATGACAGCCGCACCGGGTCATTAGACGATAGGGCGCGACAATATCTGAAGGTGAATTGCGGCCACTGTCATGCACCCCAAGGCTCCGCAAGCAATAGCGGCCTGTTTCTGGATGGTTCTGCGACGGGCGCTGCGGCACTAGGCATCGGCAAAAGGCCAGTCGCGGCGGGCAGGGCAAGCGGTGATCTTGATTTCATCATCGCACCCGGTCAGCCCGACCAGTCCATTTTGATAAAGCGCATGGAAAGCACCGACCCGGGCATCGCGATGCCAGAGCTTGGGCGCTCAACGGTGCATGAAGAAGGCGTGGAACTGTTGCGGCAATGGATAGCAGCCATGCCGTCATATGCTCACTGACGCATGAGGCGCTTTAATTTATATTGGTTGCCATCCCAACCTTCAAACACCGCGCCGATGCCGGGGTGGCTGACTGGCCCTTGTTCGCGGTCTGGCAGCAAATTTTGCTGGCTAACATAAGCGATATAGCTGCTTTCGGCATTTTCCGCGAACAGGTGGTAAAATGGCTGATTTTTGATCGGCCGAATGGGCTCGGGTATTGATTCATACCACTCGTCGCTGTTGGCGAACACCGGATCGATGTCGAAAACGACGCCGCGAAAGTCAAAAATGCGGTGGCGGACCAC
>CAZCXQ010000128.1:0-5952 GCA_964502655.1 uncultured Sphingorhabdus sp. | reverse complement strand
CCGCCATGGCATTAAAGAAGTCGATCATGAAATCATGAAAATGCTCGATGCGGCTGCGATCAGCTACCGGATTGTGCTGACCAAGACCGACAAGATCAAAGCGTCCGAACGCGAAGCGGTTGAGGCGGACACCATGGCAAAACTGCGCAAGCATGTTGCGGCCTATCCCGAACTTTCGGTGACATCTGCGGAAAAGCGCGGGGGCATTGATGAATTGCGCGCGGCTGTGTTGGAAGCCGTCGCTTCTTAGGGTCAGGACCTATGAAACTGATTATCGGAAACAAAGCCTATTCAAGCTGGTCGTTGCGCGGCTGGCTTGCGGCCAAGCAATCCGGCCTGCATTTTGACGAAATCATTGTTCCTTTGTTTACCGACGGCTGGGAAGAACGCAAACGCGAAGACGACCTTGCGCCATCATCGGGCAAGGTGCCGACCTTGTGGGATGGAGAGGCGGTGGTCTGGGACAGCCTTGCGATCATCGATTATCTCGCCGACAAGGTCGGGCGTGACCGCTTTTGGCCCAAAAATGAAGTCGCGCGCGGCATGGCGCGGTCCATGGCGGCGGAAATGCATGCGGGCTATACCGCCCTGCGCCGCGAATTCCCCATGAACACGCGCAAGACCTTTCACGACGTCACGATATCCGAAGAGACAAGGAAAGACGCGGTCCGCATATTGCAAACATGGGCCGAAGCCCGCTCGCGCTTTGGCAAAGACGGCCCATATCTGTTCGGGACATTCAGTGCAGCGGACATCATGTTCGCACCTGTGGTGACGCGTTTTGTGACCTACGGCTTCACCCTGCCCGGTTTTGCCGAAAGCTATGCGGAAACAATTATGGCGCATCCGTGGATGGAAGAATGGTACGCTGCTGCCGCAGAGGAACCATGGACGATCCAGCGGATTGAGGACGCGGTTACTTAATCCGCTCCGTGGGATAAGGCGTCCCGTCTTTGTGGAAATAGCCCGCATCGCCGAATGTCATGTCGATATCGGCGTAGACGCCACCTGCACCGCGATCGCCAGCGCCGATGGCAATGAAAACACAATCGCAATCGCTGCGGTTAATCAGATGATGGCCGTTTGGTTCGCCCGCCGCCCACGCCGCGATGTCGCCCGCCCGCAGAAGCGTTTCGGCATCATCCTCAATCAACACGGCTTCGCCCGAAAGCATGATGACGATTTCGTCTTCCTTATGGTGCCAGTGCCGGTGCGATGACCATCCACCTGGTTTCAGTACGACATGACTTGCACCCAGTTGTGTAAGGCCCGCTTCCGGTGCCAATCTTCGCCACCACCTGCCCTCAACTTCGCGGTCATATGGAGCGGGATACCCCGTTGTATTGCTTTGGGCGATTGCATCGAGGTTGAGTTTAGGCACAGGCCACCCCTAGCCGCATTGTGCGCGGTGCAGCAGCTTCTGGTCGGCCAGCACAAGCGCCATCATCGCCTCAACCACTGGCGTACCGCGTATGCCGACGCAGGGGTCGTGGCGGCCCTTTGTGATGATATCGGTCGCATCGCCATCGCGGGTGACTGTTTCCACGGGCGTGAGGATTGAGGAGGTCGGCTTGAACGCGACCCGCACCAGCACCGGCTGCCCTGTGGAGATACCACCGGCAATTCCCCCTGCATTATTGGCAAGGAATTCGGGATGGTTCGATCCTTCCGATGAAGGCCGCATACGGTCGGCATTTTCTTCGCCACGCAAACGCGCTGCGCCAAAGCCTGCGCCGATTTCGACGCCTTTAACCGCGTTGATGCTCATCATCGCCGACGCAAGCTCGCTGTCGAGTTTCGCATATAAAGGTGCGCCCCAACCCGGCGGTACGCCCGTGGCGACACATTCAATGACGGCGCCCAGCGATGATCCCGCCTTACGCGCCTCATCCACCAATTTTTCCCACCGACCGGCAGCGGCTTCATCCGGGCTGAAAAACGGGTTTTTGTCGATTTGTGCGGCTTCAAAATTATTGCGGTCGATGGCGTCACCGCCAATCTCCGCAACATAAGCGATGATGTGTACGTCGGGTATGACCGCCCTTGCCACTGCGCCAGCGGCCACACGTGCAGCGGTTTCGCGCGCACTTGAACGTCCACCACCGCGATAATCGCGAAAGCCATATTTTGCGTCATAGCTGTAATCGGCATGACCGGGGCGATAGGCCTTGGCCACGTCAGAATAATCTTTGGACCGCTGGTCAACATTTTCGATCATCAGCGAAATGGGTGTTCCTGTCGTCCGCCCTTCAAACACGCCCGACAAAATCCGCACGGCATCCGGCTCCTGCCGCTGCGTTGTGAAGCGCGATGTCCCGGGACGGCGCTTGTCCAAAAATGGCTGAATGTCGGCTTCGGACAAGGCCAGTCCGGGAGGGCAACCATCAACCACTGCGCCAAGCGCAGGACCGTGGGACTCTCCCCACGTCGTGAAGCGAAAAACGCGGCCGAAAGTATTAAAGCTCATGCGCGCGCGCTCCTGTCCATAAACTCTATGCGATTTCCAAAAGGGTCATGCGTAAAAAACCGCTTTCGTCCGTCCACGTCACTGTCATTTTGCGTATGATATCCAGCCCTTTCCAGACGCACACGCAGTTCGTCAAGGCCGATGGTGCTAAGCGCGACATGCGCTTTCTGCGCGGCGCGAAAATTTTGATCTACACCAAGGTGAATCTGTCGGTCGGCGACGGCAAACCAGCAACCCCCTCGGGACTCCAGGCCAGCCGGTTTCGGAAGTTCATCAAGCTTCAATAGATCCCCGAAAAACGCCCGTGCGCGATCTTCGCTGCCCTCCGGAATAGCTATTTGCACATGGTCGATTTCGAAGCCAAACGTCATTCGGTTTCATCGGCCGAAGAGCGCGCTACGATTTTACGATAGCGCACCTGCTCCTTGCCTATCCAGGTTCGAATTGCACGTAAAACTATGATTGTAATGGCAACCGCCAGCACCCGTGCCGCATGTGGATGGTTACACGCAGCACCAAAACGGCCTGCCCAGACAAAGGCCCCGATGACCGCCACAAAGCCAGCCATCGAGAAAAACGCGTCCAATAGGGGCGGCAAGCCTTCCCAATAATGGCGGGCATGCCAATATCCGTGCACGCCAACGAGCAGAGCGCAGCCACCAAGGAGGAGAACCAGCTCGTTGCTATGCCCCGCGATCATTTATGCCACGCTGATATCAGGAGCATCCTCCTGCTTCATGCCGACGGTGTGGTAACCCGCATCAACATGGTGGATTTCGCCGGTAACGCCTGCACCCAAATCGGACAGGAAATATAATGACGACGCACCAACGTCATCAATGGTCACATTGCGGCGCAGCGGTGTGTTCAGTTCATTCCATTTCAGGATATACCGGAAATCACCAATGCCCGACGCCGCGAGCGTCTTGATCGGTCCAGCCGATATTGCGTTCACGCGAATGCCCTGTGGCCCGACATCATTCGCCAGATATTTAACCGACGTTTCCAGTGCAGCCTTCGCCACGCCCATGACGTTATAATGCGGCATGACCTTTTCTGCGCCATAGTAGCTGAGCGTCAGCATCGATCCGCCACCTTCACCGGTTTCGGGATCAAGCGGCTTCATCATCGCCGCAGCGCGCTTGGCGACGGCGGTAAAGCTGTAGACGCTGATGTTCATCGTCATCAAGAAGTCGTCCAAGCCTACGTCGAAATATTTGCCGCGCAGTGCTTCTTTATTGGTGAAGCCAATCGCGTGTACCACGAAATCAATGGTCGGCCATTTGGCCGCCAGCGTGTCAAAGGCGCGGTCGAGATTGTCCATATCGGCAACGTCGCAATCGATGAGAAAGTCACAACCCAGTTGTTCCGCCAATGGCCGGACGCGTTTTTCCATCACTTCGCCCTGATAGCTGAACGCCAACTCCGCGCCTTCGGCATGCAAACGCTTCGCAATGCCCCACGCCAGAGACTTGTCGTTGGCGAGCCCCATAATCAGCCCGCGTTTGCCAGCCATCAATCCTGTCATAAAATCCTCATTCGTCAGGTGAATTTTGTTGCCGATGCTTTAGTCCATTTTCATGGGCGTTGGCCAGTGCTGCGTTTAATTGCGCTCCTGTCACCAACCCGAGCCCAATAAGATAGAAGAAAATGAGCGCCACCATAACACCGGCAAGGCTGCCATATGCGAGGTCATAATTGCTGACGCTCGACAGGAAAACCGGCAAAAGCGCCGTGAGGCCAAGCCACCACATGCTCACAAATGCTGGCCCTGGCCATTTGGGAAATGCGGATGACCGATATTTGGACGGGGTTAGCCCCGCAAAAATGACATAGATTGCAACGAACAATGCAATGAATGGAATGATGCGTCCCCATGCGAAATAGCCCGAAACCGTCTGCGCGGTTGGGATATAGCGATACACCAGTCCCTCGACGGCCGTCACCAGAACCTGGGCGGAAAAAGCAATCATGGCCAGAATAACCGACGCGATGATCGCGCCGAGCGAACCCAATCGATAATGCCAGAACGCGCGGCTGGGTACCGCGCCATAAGACCGATAGAGCACATCGCGAAAGGTTTCGATCAGGCTAGCCGCCGTCCAAAGGCTAACCCCTGCGCTAAGCCACAGCAAAGGCCCCGAACGTGCGGTCATGGCGGACTGGATGGGTTCTTTAAGCGCGCCTGCAACACTGGGCGGCACCGTCACGAAAAACGCTTCAATCAGCGCGAGCCCGGACTCGGTTTGTCCAAATGCGCCGGCGATGGCGGCGGCCACAACGCAGAACGCGAAAAGCGACACCAAGGACATATACGCAAAATTGCCTGCGTGAATAAAACCATCGCTATACACGCCGACGGCAACACGCTTCGACACTTCCATAACCTGCCCCGTCAGCCCAAGGCGCGCAAACCATTTGGCTTCGCTTTCATCGGCATAGACAGCTGCGGGAAGGTGCGCCCGCGCCTCTGGCGATAGAGGCGAAATTTCAGACACTAAGATTCTCCCGGACACTGCTGTCCGAGAGAACGCTGGCCAGACGCGCCAGTTCCGTGGGGTCTGATGGCAGGTGAATCATCAGCGTGACCAACTGGTCGCCGCGTCCACCCGATTTGGTTGTGAAGCCCCTGCCCTTAATCCGCAGAACGGCGCCGGAATTGGTACGCGGCGGAACGGTCAGCATAACTGCGCCATCCACCGTCGGAACCTTCACCTTGCCGCCGTCGACCGCTTCTTTAAGCGAGATGGGCAGGTCAATCCGGATATGGTCGCCATCGCGCACCAAATCGGGGTGCTTGCCAAGCTTCAGCGTGACCATAGCATCGCCATTGCCGCCGGGCCCCGGCTGACCACGCCCCGGAATGCGGATCTGTTGTCCGGCGACGAGGCCTGCAGGCAGCTTGAACTCAACGGTCTTGCCATCGCCCAGCGTAATGCGCTGCGGCGCGAGCGTCGCAGCATCCGTGAAGGACACCAAATGTTCGTACGCAATATTCGCGCCCTTGGGTGGCGGCGCTTGCTGTGGACGTGGGCCAGCACCGGGACGGCCACCGCCGCCGCCAAACAAGCCATCAAAAATGTCGCCAAGGTCAATGCCGCCGCTGCCAAAGTCGAAATTGCCACCGCCGGGTCCGCCTTGGCTGAACCCGCCGCCACCAAAGGGGTTGCCACCGGCAAAGCGCGGTTGGCCGTTTTCGTCTATTTCGCCGCGGTCAAATTGCCCGCGCTTTTTGGGGTCCGATAACAAATCATACGCCTGCGTAATTTCGCTGAAGCGCTCCGAAGCTTTCGGATTGTCCTTGTTCTTGTCGGGATGCAATTCCTTCGCAAGCTTACGATAAGCGGATTTAATCGCTTTCTCGTCCGCGCCTTTGGATACGCCTAAAATCGAATAAGGATCAGCCATTCTTGTCCCTGTTTACCCTGCTTATCCGTCTTACATTGGTATTACAGTGCCCCAAGTCAACTCGGAAGCAGGGCGTT